>JANXLS010000418.1 GCA_025355035.1 Planctomycetota bacterium
CAACACGATGCTCAGAAACGCGACTGTCAGCAATGCGGCAATCCCGACGACGTAGTATGGTGCGCTCGATTTCGGCGACTGATCTTCCGGAACTGCAGCCAGATAAAATTGAGCCGCCATACTGTTCGGCACAACCGGCCTTGGCGGCGGAGGCGGAGGCAATGCGACAACACGCCGATCAATCACCGCGCGCGCCACAGCGTCCTGTTGAACCGGCTTCGGAGCAGCTTCGGGTTCAATTTCCAACGTCAATGCATTCACTTCCGCTACCGGCCTCGGCGCAACAATCGAAGCGGGTGTAACCAGCGCTGGAAGCATGGGCGCACACGCCGAAACTACCTTCGGAAGTGCTTCCACAAGCGGCTTAACGTTCTCGCCCTGCTTCTCCCCGCGTGACTGTTCAAGAACCAGATCGGGCACGATCGGTGCCGATGTGTCGGACGTTGGGATCGCAATGGGCTTGGGCGCGGCTGCGGGTTTTGCAGAGTGGGCGTCTTCAACGTACGGAACGACGAGCGGCTCTGAACGATGATTCTTCAGCGATGTGAAACGAAAGTCGCGGGAACACAGCGGACATGGAATCCACGTCCCTTCGGCGATGGCTTTTTGCGCCATCAGCTTGCCCTTGCAGAGTGGGCAGTAGATCACGATACGTGGGGTTGAGATCATGCTCGCAATCCTCGGGAGCTTCACATCCCGCGTGGCTGAAATGTGAAAAAGCGATTGCTCATCATACGATAGTGATGGAGCGTGGCCGGCGCAACATTTTTTCGGGACGACAAGCCTTCATGATTACGCGCTGTTCATTCAAACAGTTTTGCGATTTTATCAATAAATGCGTGATGCTTTTCCTCGCTGTTACGCCGCCACGCCTCGAGGTACTGTTTTAAGGAATACAGTTTATTCAATTTCTCGGTATTCAAATACGTCACAGCTTCCCACATCGCCGGTTCCGCTTCAAAAAGAGGCAGCAACACCCCGGCGACGACATTGTTCCGCGCTCGATCGGTCGAATTTAGGCGCATGTCACTTTCGTTCTCGGCGAGCCATTGGACAAACGTTTTGCCGCCAGGAACTTTTCCCAACGCAATGCGATCTGTTGCGTACGCGTCCAACGCTTTCGAATAATCCTTCCAATGCGGATACGGCGGATCGGTTTTCCACGTCACGGCCATTTTTCGCATCACAAAAATCGACGCCATCTCGCACAAGGATTCTTCGAACCAATGGTTCGGGTTCTCCTGAGGCTTGCAGTCGCACAAGACATGACACATCTCGTGCGCAAATTGAAATGAATACTGCGCCCAATATGTTTTTCCCGTATTCAATTTGATCTGAATTTCGCCGTTTGGCCCGCGTTTAAAAAGCGTGATTGGCCCGCCCTTGGCGTTCACGTTTATCGGCGGAAGCTTTCGTTTAGGGAAATAAATCCACAATTCGTGCGCCGCCGAATTCAACACCTTCGCGACATCCTTCGTACTCGCCTCCCATTCTTTTTCATTCAGGATGCGAATGTCGAGAGGGGCCTGCTTTTCAGATTCCGCAGCCAGGACACCGCAGATCATCAAGTCCACGAGCAGCAAACTAATTATCAGTCCGTTTATTTTCAGGATAGACCGCGAAAAAAAGTTGCTATAATTTGTCATCATGAGTATCTCATCCATCGAACGATGTCCCCGATGTGGCTCTCCTTACATGAGCGCCATGTTGCCGAATGAATCGCCGGCAACACGCTATTGTTACACCTGCGCCACTGCGGCGGGGAGCTTAAAACTTCAATTGGAAGTTCAGGACGCGAAAAGCGGGACCGCGCAGGAAGTCAATCTCGACGATCTCGAATTGCAGCCACTCGACGAAGCCGGTTCGTCGAACAGCAAATCGCGCGGCCGCATTCCACAAATCGCACCGTCGCGCAGCGGTGCCAGAGTAGCCGCTGCCCGCAGCGGTGCCAAATTAAGTCGTCCGCCGACCGCCGTGCCGAACATCGCCCCGGGAGGCCGCAGTTCCTCGCGCATCAACGTCCCGGTAAGGCCCGTTGCTTCGGGAGCCGATGCAGCGCCCGTCGTTCCGCCAACAGCGGCATCCGGTTCGCGCAATCGTATCTCGTCTCCGAAATTCGAAATCCCGCAGATCGCTCCACGCCAGGAGGATTTCCAACCGCAGGACAAAAGCGGCTTCCCGGCGAAACTCGTCATCGGCCTATGTGCCAGCGTGCTCGTGGTCGTGCTCGCGGTTTGGATGACAAAGAGCAGTAAGCCAGCAGCGCCAACTGAAACGCAAATCGCCCTTGCTACCCCTCCCATTTCCGCAGTTCCGAAAACAAAAATCGACGAAACCAAAATTTCAATCCCCGTCGTCAAAGCACTCGAAAAATCAGACGCTAAACCCGTCGAAAAAGGTACTTCGACGACAGACGATCCCGGTGTGCGCATCGGCCTCGCCGGCGCGGGTCAGACCCACTCCACGATCACCGCACCCTCCCCTTTGACTCCACCTACCCCGCCCAATCCTGACGCGCCAAAGCCAGAGCCGAGAGCCGAACCCAAAGCCGATACGCCGCCTGCAGAAGGCACCAACATTGGCGACATCATCAAGTCCAAGACCAAACGTTTCGGCGAAGTGGAAGACGACGTCGTCGATCCCAACGCCGCTCCCAAAAATAAGAAGCGGCCCGTTACGAATAATGTTCCCACCATTAAAAAACCAGCCGCCGCCGATCCCGTTCCAGGAACGCGGATCGAACCGCAGCCTGGCGATTCCGCTGCCGTCAAACCGGAGACTCCGCCTGCCCCCGACAAACCCGACGCGGAGAAAAATCCAGACGGCGATGACGATGCAGACGGCAAGCCGAAAAAGCCAAAGCGATCGTTGCTGGAGAATCTCGGAGGCGATGCGCCGAAAGCCGCTAAACTCGAGCCGGAAAAGAAGGAAAAGGAAAATCCTTTCGCGATAAAAATCGTCCCGGTGACCGCGACGGAGCCGACGATAATGCCCTTGGATATCGAAAAAGTCGGCGGCACCGATCGGACGTTGACCGACCAACTCGTCGTCTTCCTGCCAAACTGGCGCGTGCGGGACGCGAATTTCGCGACCAGCAAAATCGGCGAAAAGTATCTCAACCGGGAAAGCGTGATCGCGTTAAATCCGCTCAATGATATCCTCCCGGCCAAGCTCATAGCGACAATCGAAATCCCGAAGAATTATGCCTCGTCCCGGCCCACCGTGCTGTTCGAAGTTGGAACCGGATCCGGTGGAAAAACTCCCGACTGGGCGCTCGGCGTTAAAGCCATGGGCGTCGATGTGCTGCAGCGCACCAAAATTAAATTGCCGAAGGACGCACCCTGGAAGGAAGTCGTCATCGATCTTTCCACGTTGGCAGACAAGCATTTCGAATTGCAAATTGAAGTGTACGCGACCACGAAGCACCCAAAAGGTACCGCTCCGGAAATTGGT
>JANXLS010000456.1 GCA_025355035.1 Planctomycetota bacterium
GAAACACAATTCGTTACCCACCGAGGGCGTCGTGCGCAGCGAATGCGAAGCCCGCGCGCAAGACTCGCCCGAACTATCGGGACCGGAGTTGGAACAAGTCATCGCGGCCATCTACGCCGCGCCGGAGACGACCTGGAGCTACGCGAAGGAACTGCTCGCGAAATGGTTGGATCAGCGGCACGTTAAGCGATTGCTGGAAGAATCGCCGGATTTGCCGATGGTTCAAAGGCTCACCTTGATTCAGGATGCTATCGCCGATGTGCAGGCGTTGAACAGCGGCGCGGCCGAATCCAACTACCGTCCGCTATCGGAGTGGCTTAGTGATCCAGATATTTTCTGCCCACTCGACCGAATTCAAACCGGCTATCAGGCGCTTGACCATGCGCTCGACGGCGGGTTCAAACCGACCGGAATGTATTTGCTCGTCGGGCTCACCAGCCGTGGGAAATCATTGTTGGCCGTAAATGTTGCACACCATGTGGCGCGCAACGGTTGATGGCGCTCCAGGTTTCGGTGATCGTCTGTTTCAATCGCACCACATCATCTTGACAGGGCTGCGGCTGCAACACTTGAACTTTGGGTTTCACAGCTTTTGTCACGACTACGAACTTCGTCACGATCCGTGTCGCACTCAACTCGCGCATCAGCGGCAACAAACCCGTCGCGTACAAAACCAACTGCGGAATGGCTTCCAATACTTTCGCGTCGTTCCAACGGCTGCGCGAGCTTTTCAAATCGCTGACAACCAAGTCGGTGCCGTGAAGTTCAAGAAGATCGATCCGCGATTCGATCGGTGGCACGTCTGCCAGCAGACGGAAGCGATTCGAGTGTTCGATGCTGATGATTTGCGCGGGTTCCGGCAACGTCGATTCGAGCGCCGCGTATTCAGCGTAGGCCGCGAGCATCCGCTGGGCGAGCTCACGCAGCGATTGCCCATCCTCGTCCTTGCAGAACTGAACGTCGGCGCTGCTTGTTTCGTTGGACCACGCCGCGTCGAATGCGCTCAGAATTTCGTCCAGCGGCGGGACGCCCAATCCTTGCATCCGGGCTTCCTGAACGCGCTCGACGGCGGTGTGAAAGGCGGAACCGAACGCAAGCGACGACGGCTTGAATTCTTCCGGGACCGCCTCGATGTACTTGAAGGCGAATTTGCGCGGACACGTCTGGTAGGTCTTTATCGAAGAAAACGAGATGTGATCCATTTGCGTCGTCGACTGCGGAGGCGGAGCCTCCAAAATAGCTGATTCGTACATTGAGAATCTCCTGAAATAAAAAGGCGGCATGAGGTAATGAGCCCCATGCCGTCGAGTCTTGATTTTTCTTTTTGTATCGGGCAGCGCTAATGCGCGGCCGTGCCGTTGCCGTTCTGTGACTTCAAGCTATCGATAAGCCTGCTGGCGTCGCGGACATGAAGATCGCGAGCGTCGGCTACGTTGTAATCGGCCAGAACGGAAATCATGTCGAGGCCCTGCGCTTTGCAGATCGCGTAAATACATTTCGCTTGGGCTTCGGTGCAGGTGACACGGCGGCCGTTGCCGTTCGTGCTGCCGTTTCCGTTGCCAGTAGCGGCGGCGACACGGTTGCGGACGACGTATCCGTTGCGCGGCTGCTGGACCGGCGGCGGGGCCTGCACCGGGGCGGCCAGAGTGCGGGCGGACGCCCCGTTTACGACGGGCGGATGCGGCGCGTGTTCGGGTTGCTGTCCGACGGCGGCGATCTGTGCGTCGATGCCCCGGCTCAAGCTGTCGTATAACTGAGTCAGTTGCGACTGAACTTCGCCGGCGTCTGCGCTGTTGATCTCGATTTCCAGACTCGCGCCAAACGACTGCGACGAAAAATCCAAGCCCGGAATCGGCACCTTGCGACTGACGGAACCGCTGAGTTTGACGGCCATGTGGTAGTCCTCCAAAGAACTTCTTTGGCTGCGTCGCCGATTGGCGAGAATGAACGCGCTTTTGCGCCGAAGAAGAAAAAGTTAAAAAAATGAGCGCTGCGAAAAGCAGTGCTTCCCTTTGATTGTAACACGAATTGTTACATGTATTTAGATCGCTGCAATACACCAAGATTTGAGTCAAGAGCGGATCGTTCGCTCCGATTCACGCCAGAAAATTTTGAAATTACAGCTCGATTGTGGTAATATGCTTTTGAATCCTGGTTGTTTTTCTGTTTGGGGTTCCTTGCGCGTGGCAACCAGTCGGTGTCACGCTGCCCGTAACTGCTGACTGCTAGCACGGGGCTTTGGTCGCCTCCCTGCTGCTCGAATCTCGCGACTCTTAGCACGGCGGCATCCGGTCGTTGCCCCGCTGCTCCATCCTGACGACCGGAGTGAAGCCTCGATGTTTGAGTGCTCACTCACTACTCAGGGCGTGCGTATGGTTCTCTGAACCACCGCCCACAATCACATAAACAGGGACGCCGAGCCATGCTTTTAAGCGTGTCCAGGCTGTCCACCCCGGCTTATTCGCGCAAATACAGCGCGAATATCGACTTGGGGTAAAACGCTCTCTCTGGACATCGGGACATCCCCGAGCCAAGGGTGGTTGGAGTTATTGGTTATGAACGTAGCAATCGAACGTTTTGAGCATTTCACGAGGGTTCAGCGTCCCGAACGGCTGAACGGAATCATCGTCGTCCCCGCCCGTGTCGTTGAAGCCACGGACATCATCGTAAAGCAACTCGACGGCAAGCCCACCAATGCCCTTGGCGAGTTGTCTATTCGCGACCGTCAAAATACCGAAATGCCGCTCATCGGAGTTGAGGGTGACGATGTTGTCGCCCACATCGTGGACGCGTGCAAGAAGAGCACTGAGCTCGAAGTCACCGCTGAAGTCGTTTTGATCGACGACAAATATGCGCTCCGCTTCATTTCCGCGAAACGCATCGAAAGCGCACTGCAGCTTGTAGGAGCCAGTGAGCAGGAAATCGTTGAAGCGGAGGCGTTGGCGGAATCACTTCGCGAAAACGTGTTGGAGTTTATCCTGCGAACCCTGGTGGACGTGCTGGGGATCAAGG
>JANXLS010000472.1 GCA_025355035.1 Planctomycetota bacterium
CCACGTCAACATGAGCCAGTCGTCGAATGACATCATCCCGACGGCGCTGCACGTCGCCGCGCTCGATGCCCTTGTCCACGATCTCATCCCGGCATTGAAACACCTCCATTCCGCGCTCGCCCAAAAATCCGTGGAATTTGATTCGATTCTCAAAATCGGTCGCACCCATTTGATGGACGCCGTCCCGATGCGCCTCGGCCAGGAATTCGGCGGTTACGCATCGCAGCTCGATCATTCAATCCACCGCGCAGAAGCCTGCATTCCCAACCTCGCTGAACTCGCGCTGGGCGGAACGGCCGTCGGCACCGGCATCGAAGCCAATCCGAAACTGCCGCCTCTGGTCATCGCCAAGATCGCGGCTGAATTGAATCTACCGTTCAGGCAGGCGCCCAATCTTTTCGAAGCGCTCGCCGCGCGCGACGCCGCCGTCGAAACGTCGGGCGCACTGAAGACGATCGCGTGTTCGCTGATGAAGATCGCCAACGACATTCGCCTGCTCAGCTCGGGTCCGCGTTGCGGCATCGGTGAAATCAAACTTCCGGATTTACAGCCGGGCAGCAGCATCATGCCGGGCAAAGTCAATCCGGTGATGTCCGAAATGCTGACGATGGTCGCCGCGCAAGTCATTGGTTGCGACGCGGCGATAACTGTCGGCGGATTGCAGGGCCATTTCGAACTGAACACCTTCAAGCCGATGATCGCTCACAATCTTCTTTTCTCGATGCAGATTCTCGCCAACGGCTGTCGCACCTTCGCTGACCGTTGCGTAGCGGGGATCGAAGCCAACCGCCAGCGTTGCGAAGAATATGTCGAAACCAGTCTCATGCTCGCGACTGCATTGCGTCCGTTGATTGGCTACGATGCCGCGGCAGCGCTCGCCAAGGAAGCCGGCAAGAGCGGCAAAAACGTCCGCCAATTGGCCATCGAAAAAAATCTCGCATCCAAAGCCGAGATCGACAAATTGCTGGACGTCCGGGCCATGACCGAACCCAGCGCGTGAACGAATGAAAAGTTAGTTTCCATGTTTCAGTGAGTTCGTTTTTAGTTCGACAAGAGTAGATGTAGAAGGGGACAGATTCGTCGTTTGGATTTGAGCTTTTTGTGTGTCATCAACAGGCCGGCAGGACGTATCACGCTTGAGGCCGATAAAATGACACATATCAAATTCCAAATCCTAAATGACAAATACTGTCCCCACATCCCGGGGGGGATTGAGAATGATCGTTCAAGAAGCAGGTTCCATTACAGATGTGACCGAAGAAGCATTGACTCATATTCCGTTGAAGCGGCTGTACAAGGCTGGCGAACTGTCGCGTCGAACTGGATTGACGCGGCAGGCGCTCCACCAATACGTCTTGATGGGACTGTTGGAACCCGATGATGTGACCAAGGGCGGACAGCGCCTTTTTTCGGATCGAGCCGAAGCGCTCGTAAAGCTGATTCGCCGCATGTGCGAAAACGGCTACACGCTCAAGGACGTCAAAGACATCTTCATCAAGTCGCGAGCCTGATTTTTTTCGTCGAGAAACGGGGACGTTGAAAATCGCCAGTCATCCGTTCGGTTCCGTTGGTCCCAAGTCGCGTTCGCTTCAACGAACGCGAGTGTGGGTCGTTGCCGTGCTGGCATTGGCGCCTCCCATCTTTGTTCACGCCGGATCTGCGCGTCCGGAACCCAAGCTGGCCAAACCCGAACTCAGCGACGACGACCTCGACGCACTTCAATCGCTCTTCGAAAAAATGAGCGAACTGTTTGTCCGAGGCAACTCCAAAGGGGTGCGGGAACTTCTCGCCGAATCCCGCGAACGCGACGCCCTGGTGGATACCTTCAAGCAAGAATTCCGCGAAGCCCGATACCTCGATCTCCAAATCGGTCGAGCCGATCCGAGTGACCGCCTTTCAGATCTTCGCCACAGCGTCGATGTCACGATCCGAGTTAAAGTCGTTTACCTTGACGATGCCCGTCCGCCCGATGCCCGCACGCCCATTGAAAACACGACCGTCCAAAATTTCATCGTTCAACGCGAGCCCAACGGGTCGTTCACGATCGTCAACTCGTCCTTCTTCAATAATATGGGTCGCCGCAGCGGCGGAATGCGTCTCCCCGTCCACGCCCTCGGAGCGGTCATTGTCTTCTGCGCACTGCTGGCGTTCTGGGTCTGGATGGCCTCTGAAGCCTGGTGGATCCGACCTCGATCAACACTCTGGCGAGCCGCCATGCTCCTCCCGCCTCTGGGTCCTCTTGTTTTCTTTTTCGTCCGCTACCTTCCCGAGAAATGGAAGGCGAAAAAACGGTGAGTGTTCGCCATTTTTTCTCTGTTTTCGGGGCAAACAAACCGATATTTCGTTACCGAACTTTTCTCGCGTAGTGTATCAGTGAAGAAGAGAGATTCTTTATTTTCAATGCAAACGCCTCAGCTATAGCCAGCCGGAAATTAACGTGGTGGACGTATGAGTACATTACGACCGAGCCGCACGATTATTGTACCGCCCACCGTCTCTGGTGGTGAATCCAGGGCGCCGCAATTGACCCCCGGGCTCATTCAGGGCTTTATGCGCGCGCGCGGAGTCCACGAAGACATCCTCGTCCACGCCCAAAATTACAAAGACTTCCTCCGCGAAAAAGGCGTCACCGAGCTTGGCCGCGGCGGCGAAGGCGCAGTCTATTTTCTGCGCGGCCACGTCGTCAAGCTTACCGGTGTCGATTTCACCCCCGGGCTGCTCCGCGAGATTGTTCACATGCTCCACCTCAACCCCATCTCCGGCCCTGCCGACGGAGCGGCGATGGGCGAACGCCAGCGTACTGATCTCCCGGGCTTGCTCTGGGTCTACACCCTCTCCAACGGCGGCCTCTCTGTCGGTATGAAACCCTTCGATACCTCCGATCACGGACCGCGCGGTTCGACCCTTTACGACCGACTCTTCGGTGGCCCGCCGATGGACCGCGAGCATATCCTTCGCGCGCTCCTGGCCATCGCGAAAACCCTCGTCTACACCCAGAAAAAAGGCATCGTGCACCACGATCTCAAGCCCGCGAACATCTACATCCCCGGCAATCCGTCACAAGACCCCGTCGTCTTCGACCTTGGCCAGGCGCTCTGGAAGCAGAACGTCTGGGGCGCGAACTGGCTGACAAACGGACACAACCTCCATTACTGGTACAACGGCACGTACCAATACATGCACCGCGCGCGCCGAGCGGCGCATATGTGCGCATTGAAAATCGCCGGCGGTGGAAGCCCATCCGAATCCCTACGCAATGCCTTCTATCGTTTTGTCCCCAGCATGTACGACGACGTGTTTCCCTTCGCCTATATTGTCCGCGACGCCGTCCGCAGCAAGTTCACCAAATTGCGCGAAATCGACAAACGCTTGCTCACCGATTACTACAAATCCCTGATGGGCATCTACAAAGCTCGAATCACTCAGCCGACCGAAAAGAAAAAAACGATCATCGCCCGCGTCAAAACTCTCTTCGCCCACGATAACCTGCAGCCCCTCCCCTTGACCAACCCCCAGCACGAACCGCTGGACACTATGGAACACGCTTACTCAAAACTCCAGCCCGTGATGGCCAACCTGTTAGGCATCAAGTAAGCACTACTTCTCAAGACAGTACAATCCGACTAGAGCGTTTTTCAAATGGATGGAGACAAAGATGCGCCGCGCCGGGCAAGCGGGACGAGGAAGACGAGCGAAACGTATTTGGAGACTACGTTAAGCGAGTCTGACGAAGTACCGCGCAGCCCGCCGCAAGCAGATTTGT
>JANXLS010000517.1 GCA_025355035.1 Planctomycetota bacterium
GCGTCCAGCGCATGCGGTTGTGTTTCACGCGCTCTCCGAATTGTCCGCAGGCCGACTCGATCGCACCTGATCCCATCGGCCAGCCTTTGCGCCGGTATTCGGGATAATCCATCGTGTCTTTGTACTTTTCAAAGTAAAAGATAGGGGTCCACAGCGTCTTCGCGCCGGGATGATTTTCCAGATCAGCCAGTCGCTCGGGCCGCGGGGCCAGCGTCGACGCTTCCGCTTTCAAACGCGCCGCGCATTCTTGCAATCGCTTCAAACGGTCTTTCGAATTGCGCAGCTCCGGCGGCAACTCATCGCCGCGATTGTCAGGCCCATATCAAGGCATCTTCCTGAGCATCAACCGTGTTGGCTTCGGTCAGCATCTTTTTGACTTCGGCTTGCAGCGCGTCGAGCTTTCGATTGGCGTCCAGCGCGGCGGATGCGGTGATTTTCGTGCCATCCAGCGACACCGAACCCAGCTTGATCAGCCCCGCGTTCTGGCAGAGTTGCAGCACCTGGAGAAAGATCTTTTCGAGCGTCGCCTCGTGCCGCACGCGGAAGCGGCAGAACATGCTGTGGTCGGGTTGCTGGTTGGCCATGATGAAGCGGCTGGCGACATCGTCCTGGCAATAGTTTTCTATTTTTCGCGCGGAGCGTTCGCCCTTGCAATACCAATAAAGGAGCACCGCGATCACGGGCGCGGGATGGAAACTGGCTTGTCCCACGCCATCGCCGCGGTAAGCGCCCAGGAACTCGGCGAGTTTGAATTGCTTGACGGCATCGACGACGAAGCGAGCGAGATGTCCGTCTGGCAACCACTCGTCGATGCTGGGAGCCAGCAGCAGCATCTGGCTCCGGTCACACGGCTTGAAATTGTAGTTCATGCGCTATCCTGAAATGCCCCCGACAGATAGTATACTCGGCTGTCAAGCTGCGAATGAAGAGCGGGTTTGTGCGACAGGCTCTATTTTACTTTTTACCCTATGAAGCCAAAAAATCAACCTGCACTTCGATTTCTCTCCCACGCCACAAAACCGCCACAAGCAAATTATTGACATTTGGCATGTGCCGGGGCGCGGACTACTCGCCGACACATGCATTGCAAAGCGGCAGTACCTGTTCGTCGCTGAAGGACACCGAGAAAATTCCGGCACCGCAGCGGGAGCAGCACAGCGGTTCGAGCGCGGTCAGCACCGGATTCCAATAGATTTTGTGCTCGCGGCGCGCCTGCTTGCGAAAGACTTCGCAGGTCACCGCCAGCACCGGCAGGTCCAGACGCACCCACGTC
>JANXLS010001225.1 GCA_025355035.1 Planctomycetota bacterium
CGAGGATGCCGACCACGACGGCGGCGAGTTTGCCGGCGCGGACTTTTTCATGGTCGCTCAAATCGCGCTGCATGTAGTTGGTCATGAGGTCGTGCGCGACGGCCCCGCTCGCGGCGATGATCAATCCGCTGACCGTTCCCAGCACGGTCGTGAACGCGATGGCTGAAATAATCGCGAACGGCAGTTCACCGAAACTCTTGGCCAGAAGCGGCGCGCTCATGTTCGTGTTCGTCAAATCCATCGCGCCGCTGGTCATCGCGCCGAGCCCGAGGAATAAGGTCAGGATGTAGAAAAATCCAATGCTCGCGATCCCAACCACCGTGCTCTTGCGTGCGCTGGCCTGATCTTTCACCGTGTAGTATCGAATCAGAATGTGCGGCAGCGACGCGGTGCCGCAAAAGAGCGCCAGCATCAGCGAGATGAAGTTCAGCTTCTTCTTCCAATCGTTTTTCCGGATGCCATCAAACGACGGATAGTTCCCAGGCAGCAACAGTTCGTTGCCCGCGACGACTTTTTGATAATAAATAGTCGTGTCAGTTCCGTCCTCCGAAATCTTCTCTTTCTCAGTCGCCCATTGGACCACCTTGCTCGCCGACAGCGTCCGGAAGAAACTCAGCGGTCCCAGCGGCCCGGTCGATTCCTCTCCGCCGGGCAACGTCGCAATCGATCCGACCGCGTGGATTTCGTTCGCGCCCGCTTCGCCATCCTTGAGATGACCTCCGTTGAAATACGTCCCCGCTTTCGATTTTGCAGCCGACTGCGTTTCGCTGAGTAGATCGCCGTTCGGACCGCCTTTGCGCCAGATGTCCACGCCCTGCGTCTTCTCGTTCTTAAAGCGAACGTACGGCAGTTTCGCCCATGCGCCTTCTGCCGGGATGAGCTTCAGCGACGCGTCGCTTTGCAACGTCGCCAGCGGCACGTCACGCTTGTAATTCCGATACGTTTCCTGAACGTAATCCGGCTTGGTCGTAAAGCCGCGGTTCAAAATCATGACCGTCAGAATCGTACAGAAAATCACGAGCATCGAGCCTTTGATAAACTGAACGTACGTCGTCGAAACCATCCCGGCCATCGTCACAATCAGAATCACGATGATGCCGACAACCACCACACCCTGCCAATGCGCGAGGCCCAACAGCGGCGTAACCAGAGCCCCCGCTCCGGACATCTGCGGGATCAAATAGAAAAGGCTGACGACCAGCGTGCTGATCGCCGCGGCGAGCTTGATTCCGCGCGAATTGAATTTATTGTCCAGCGCATCGGCGAAGGTAAAGCGCCCCAATCGCTTGAGGGGTTCTGCAATGACGAAAAGCGCGACGACCCATCCGGCCAAAAATCCGATCGAGTACAAAAACCCGTCGTAACCGTAGTTCGCAATCAATCCGCATATGCCCAGAAACGACGCGGCCGAAAGGTAGTCGCCAGCAAACGCGATCCCATTAATAAACCAATGGACGCCCCCGTGTGCGGCGTAATAACCCTTCGCCGATTTCGCTTTGCCTCCGAGCAGGAAACTCAGCCCCAGCACCGAACCGACGAAAACGAAAAACACAATCACGGCGATTGTGGATGGATGATGATGCATGATCGGTCTCCGAAAAATCAGTGTGTCGTTATTGTGTCCTGTTCCGCGCAGCGAAGTTAAACATGCCGTTGCCCACTCCTGTTAGGGCGAGGGCCGACGAGCGCTGCTGTTCGCGCTCGCGGGGTGAGGGAGAGCTTGAGACTTTAACTGTGCTCAAGTCAATAATCTTTTGCGCGGCACAGGCCCATGTAAATGCCCGCAAGCACCAGCGCCGCGACGATCAGTCCCGTCCCGTACCACAGTGCCAGATTAATCCCGCCGTACATTTGGCCCATTGTCTCATACGAAAACGCGCAGAGGCCCACGAAGCCCCCATATAGGGTGAGATAGATCACAAAAAGAATCATGCCGTAGCGGGCATTGCGCGCATGAATATCGGTGTTATGGTCTTCGTGCGTGGGTTCAAGCTCGGACGACATAGCCAAACGCCTCCGATTGGAATGACTTTTTAAGTTTGAATGAAAGATTTTGTGCAGTGTAGCCATGCGCCTAAAAAATTGAAAGCATAGGAAAGAAAATATCCCTCGCGCCCTCGCGCTTTGGCGTTGTGCGCTATGAAATATCGAACGACGTCCGATTTTTAGTCGCCTGTCAGCCCGCTGAAAAAAGAAAAGCGCACCGCCGATGCCTGGCGGTGCGCTTTTTTCAGGTCACGAAACTCTGCGACTCCGCGCGCTCGGACGGTTTAAACTATGCACTTCAGTCTCGACGCGTTTTACATCACCTTCACCTTCGGCTTCAATCCATACTTTTCAATGCGACTGCGCAGCGTGTTTCGTGTGATGCCGAGCAACTTTGCGGTCTGCAATTGGTTTCCGTTGAGCTTCTCCAGTGCGCGCCCGATCAGCAAGCGTTCCATGTCTTCAATCAAGCTCGCCTTGCCGCTGTTCAATAATCGATCGATGACATTGTCCATGTCTATTTCGGTCGAGCCGGATGCCACCGTTGCCGCAACGGCGGGCAAAACCACGGATGGCGCCGCGAGCGGTTGTAGCGCGGGAGCAGTCGCTTCAGGCGCGCTGTAGGCTTGCGTTGTCGGGCCGAAGTCGAGGTGATCGGTGCTCACGATACTGCCGTTGCACAGCACCATCGCGCGGCGAACAACGTTCTCCAATTGGCGAATATTCCCCGGCCAATCGTGCGCACAAATCGCGTCCATCGCCTTCTGCGAAATACTCTGCGCCTGGCTGGACAACGCTTCGCGATGGCGCTGCAGGAAGTAGTGCACAATCTCCGGAATGTCTTCGCGGCGTTCGCGCAGCGGCGGCAGCACAATTTCCATCACCCGCAACCGATAGTACAAATCCTCGCGGAACCCGCCATCGCGTATCAACTTCTCGAGATTTTGATGTGTCGCCGCGAGAATGCGCACGTTGACGCGAATCGTTTCCAACCCGCCGACGCGTTCGAACGTGTTGTTCTGAAGCACACGCAGAATTTTCGCCTGCGTCGCGATGCTCATGTCCCCGACTTCATCCAGAAAGAGCGTCCCGTTGTCGGCCTGTTCGAACTTGCCGAGCTTGCGGCTCTCCGCTCCCGTGAACGCGCCCCGTTCGTGTCCGAAGAGTTCGCCCTCGAGCAAATTCTCCGGAATCGCAGCGCAATTCACCGCGAGGAACGGCTTGTTGTTGCGCGTGGAATGCTGCCACAGCGCGCGGGCGACCAGCTCCTTTCCGGTACCCGATTCGCCGCGAATCAACACCGGCACTTCACGCGGAGCGACCTGGCCGATCTTTTTGCAGACTTCATGCATCGCGCCAGATTGACCGATGATGCGATCCGTCGAAGTGCCCTTCGGGTGCTTCTTGCCATTCGTAGTGTTCTCGGCGATGCCGCTGTCCACGCGTTTGTTCAAGCGTGCGGAGATCAACGCCTTCGACACGACCGTGTTCAGCATCTCCGTTTCGAACGGCTTCATGATGTAATCGTACGCGCCGCGTTTCATCGCCTCGATCGCCGTTTCCGTCGAGCCGTGGGCGGTCATGATGACAACCATCTGGCGCGGACGTTCCACGCGGATCTGCTTCAGGATTTCGAGCCCGTCCGACCCCGGAATCTTCACGTCGAGCATGACAAGATCCGGGTCTTCTCCGCGTAACGCTTCAAATCCGGCGTCCGGCGTCTGCACCGCGGTGACGCGCCGATCGTCGCTCGAAAGTTGCCGCGCCAGGGAGTAGCACACACCTTCGTCGTCATCGATGATTAGAATTTTTTGCATCACAGCTCCGTTTTGAAAAATCTGTTTTCGACTGCAGTGCTTCGTGCAGATTAACGTTTTTCGCGATCCGTGATTCACCTTGCTAGCACGAGGGCATCGTTACTCTAAACAGGGCGCCGCGACCGATGTCCTTGCGCGGCGATTCGACATCCAGGCGCCCGCTGTGCGACTCCACGATGCGCTTTACAATGGAAAGTCCCAGCCCCACTCCGGATTTCTTGGTCGTCACGAAAGGCTGAAACAGTTTTTGCAACACCTTGTCTGCAAGCCCAGGGCCATCGTCCGCGATCTCCAAAATCGCAACGCGCCCGTCACCGTCGTCCGGTGTCAATTTTGTCCGAACGCACACCCGTCCGCGCTTATCGACGGCTTGAATCGCGTTCAACACCAGGTTGTAGACCACCTGCGACAATTGGGTGCCGTCCCCACGCACCGGCAACTCGCCGTCGCACAGATCGATCATCATGCGTGTGCCCTCGCTCGCTGATGAGGCCAGCAACAACATCGATTCGTCCACAGTTGAATTGAAATCGACGACCTTCATCTCCGTCGGAGCGACCTGCGCGCGCGCCGTGTTCAGGAAGCCTTCGACGATCGATTCCAACCGCGCGATCTGTTTGACGATCATCTCCGAATCCTGCATCGCGTTGACCGAAAACTTCTCTGTCTTGTGGATCGTTCCAAAGAGCATTTTGATGCTCGTCAGCGGATTGCGAATTTCGTGGGCCAGTCCCGCCGCCAGTTCGCCCAGCATCGAGTGCTTTTCCGAACGGCGCAGCGACTCCTCCTGCTGCAACATGCGGCGGTGAACGCGGGCATTGTCGATCGCAAGCGCCGTGGACAAAGCAAGGCTTTCCAGCAGGCTTTGGTCGTGGCTGTCAAATTTCTTCTCGTCGCCGCCGAACACGCACAAAACACCGAGCGCGACTTCCTTCGAAATCAGCGGTACCGCCAATAGGGACCGAACGCGCGGGTCCAGCGACAACACCGCCCCATCGTTGGCCGCGTGAACGTCTTCAAACGCCAGCGCCGAATTTGTTTCGATCACCCGTCCCAGCAACGACCCCGAGACCGCCACCGGCGGTTGCTGCCGATATTGATCCGAACCCCCATGACATGCAGCCATCTCAAAATCCGTCTCGGCTTCGTTCAGAAGGAACACCGATACGATTTCAGCGTGACACACCTTCGCTGTCAGCTCGACCGCCGTCGCCAGCACTTCCCGCAGGTCAATCGAACTGCTCAACCCGCGCGCAACATCGCCCAGCAACTGCAATTCGTCCGCGCGCCGTCGCGCCTCTTCGTAAAGCTGCGTCGATTGGATGACCCGCGCCGATTGCGCCGCCAGCGACGTCAAAAGCGCCTCATCTTCGGGCGTGAAATGATTCTTCTTTGCCGAATCGCACGAAATCACCCCGATCACTTCGCCACCGATTTTCATCGGCACCGCCAGCTCACTCTTCAAATCCTGCTGTACGCTGATATAACGCGGGTCGTTCGCAACGTTGCCCAGCCGCAGTGCAACGCCCGACTCCGCCACCCAGCCCGTCACGCCTTGCCCGACTTTCAACCGCGTGCTAAAAATCTTTTTGTCTTTAAATCCTTCCGCGACTTCGACCCGGAGATTGTCTTTGCCATCAAGAAGCATCAAGCTGGCCGACGTGGCGCGCGTGATACTGAACGCTGCCTTCAAAATCAGTTCGAGTACTTCTTTAGGCGACTTGTCCGCACCCAATGCCTCCGAAATAGGCGTCAACGACATCATGTCCACATGATGGACCGCTGGCATCGCGTCCAGTCGCTGGCTCTCTGTCGTTTTCTGTTGTCGTTGAGCGTGGCGGACTGACGTCTTTGCCATGCGCGTTCCCTTATTTTTGCTCGTCCGTTCCATTCTCTGCCTTCTGCTCACTTTGTAACGTTTTAGGTAGTGAACAAATCAGTGGCCATTGTTCAAAAAATCTCACGAATGATTCTTCCCCACGAACAGTTCGCTCAAAAATCCGGGGGCGGTCATTATATCTCATGTTGGTTAAAATACAACAAACCGAACAATGCTATTTTTTGATCACTTCAGACCCTTCACTAACGCGCGGAACCACGACGGCGTCCAAAAAATGGCAAAAATCCCAACAATCCACTTGACGCGCAACCCTCGAATCGAAATAATCGTTCATCGGTCAGGCTGGGTTGTTCCCGCCCTGACCGTTTTTCATTTTCATCGGGCTGCTTTCGCAAAACGCAATTTCGCAGGGAGGCCATGTGCCGGCAACAGTGATCGTGGGCGTGCAGTGGGGAGATGAGGGCAAAGCGAAGGTCTTGGATGCGCTTGCCGCCGAAACCGACATCGTCGTGCGATATCAGGGCGGATCGAACGCCGGTCACACCGTGGTTGTGGGCACCGAGCGCTACGCCTTCCATCTCGTCCCGTCCGGAATTCTCCACGACCAAAAAGTCTGTGTCATCGCCAACGGCTGCGTTGTCGAACCCGAAGCGCTCATGCGCGAAATCGACGCACTCGCCGTGCGATGCGTCAAAATCTCCGGCGACAACCTGCTTCTCTCTGATCGCGCCCACCTCGTCATGCCCTACCATCGCATCGTCGATCAACTTGGCGAAAAGCTCAAGGAAAGCAGCGGCCAGACCAAGATCGGCACTACCGGTCGCGGCATCGGACCCTGCTACGTTGACAAAGTCGCGCGTTCCGGCCTGCGCGTCATCGACCTCTTGCGCCCCGACTACTTCATTGAACGCGTGAAGAGCCGCGTCGCCGAACTCAATCCGCTGATCGTCAACGTGTATCAAGGCGACGCCCTCGACGCCAACAAGATCGCCGACGAAGTTCTGGCCTTCGCACCGCGCCTTAAGCCCTTCATCGCCGACACCGCCGCCTATATCAACGACGCACTCGCCAACGGCAAGCGCCTCCTTTTGGAAGGCGCACAAGGCTCGCTGCTCGACGTCGATCACGGCACCTATCCCTACGTCACCAGTTCCAACGCCACCGCCGGCGGTTCCTGCACTGGCAGCGGCATTTCCCCGCGCAAAATCACACTCGCGCTCGGCGTCGTCAAAGCCTACACAACCCGTGTCGGCTCCGGCCCCTTCCCCACAGAACTGTCCGACTCCGTCGGAGAAGGCCTGCAAAACCGAGGCGCCGAATTCGGCACCACCACCGGACGTAAACGTCGCTGCGGCTGGTTCGACGCCGTTGGCGTTCGCTACGCCGTCGATGTCTCAGGCATCGACGCGCTGGCTCTGACGAAGCTCGATGTGCTGACCAGCGAAAAAGAAATCAAAGTCTGCACCGCCTACGAAATCAACGGCGTGAAGACCACACGCTTCCCCGCCGACCCCGAACGTATCGCCAACGCTAAACCCATTTATGAATCGCACCCCGGCTGGAGCGAGCCCATCGACGACGTCCGCTCCTTCGACAAACTCCCAGCCAACGCCCAGAGTTACGTCCGTTGGCTCGAAAAACTCTCCGGCACTAAAATCCGATACGTCGGCGTCGGCCGCGCCCGTGACGCCATGATCGAAATCAAATAGCTCATCGAAGGACGGGTTTCAAACCCCGTCCTTTTTTGTAAGTTTGCAGCAAATGTGGTTTAGCAGGCTGCTGAAAAAACGAGCCTCAGGCGCATTTCGGGGATTACATGTCAATACGACGCGTCCGTCGATGCCCAAGGCGTCCAGCGCGTTGGGTTATCGTCTACAACGACTGATACTTCAACGAAGCATACAGCATCATCGACACCCGCTCTTCCAATCGCTTCACCGTGTCGTCCGGCTTCCCGCCCGCCGCCTGCTCCATCAACGTGATCGATTTGTCGAATTCCGTGTGCGCCGTGCGCAGCAGTTCATTCCGCGCTTCGCCGCGTTCCATCGTATCCGCCGTCGCTTTCTGATACGCCGCAATCCCATGCTGCAATGCTTCGCCCGCCTGCTTCAAAACAGGATTGGCACTTGTCAGCAAATACGACGTGTTCAACGTCGTTTCACCCGCATCGCGCGTCGCCACCGCCGACGAAGCCTTGATCGCTTCAGCCAACGGTTTCATCGGCACAACCGTTTCCGGTGCCGCTGGAACAATCGGCGCTGCGGCCGCAGGTGCCGCGCTGGCCGCTTCAACCGGAGCCACATCCACCTTCTTCTCCCCGTCAGCCACTGCCGCAACCTCCGGTTTCGCCGCTTCCGCGGCAAGCATCGCGCTCAACAATTCCTTCTCAAGAGTCACCGCAAAATCCGTGTTCTTCACTTCTTCGCGCAGTCCCTTCAACATCACCGCGTTGTCGCGCGAGCCGACAGCGAATTTCGAGGCCGCCGCCGCTACCTTCAACCACGACTCCGCAATCTTCGCCTGCGATTCCTTCGCCTTGTCCGCAGCCGGTCCTTTAAAGCGCGAAACAAGCGCGTACTCACAATACGCTTCGCGCAATTTGTTCTTCTTCAACAACGCATCGCCGCGCTTCTGATGTTCCTTGAAAAAATAATCGATGCCTGCCAGCGTCGATTTCCAATTCGCGATCACGTTCGTGACGCTGGTCGGCGTATCCGGTAGCGGCTGAGTCAAAACCGGATTGCCATACTGGTCCAGCCAGATTACCCCCGGCACGCTCTTCGGCCCGACCAATTTCACCAATTCAACCGCCTCCGGCGAATTGGCGCTCAACTTCACCGCAGCAAAATAAGTTCGGCTGATCGTTTCGACCGTGGGCCACGATCCAATCTTCTCCTGCGCCCGGATGTCTTCCGCATTCGCCACCCGCGCAATGCTGACCATCACCGGTGACGACCCCACTGTCGCCCAACCCGTCGCTTCATCCACGCTCGAGTACCAGCGCATCGATACAGCATTCTCACCGGACCCATTCTTACCACCACCACCACCACCACCACCACTACCGCCACCACCCCCGCCACCCCCGCCGCCACCTTTCCCACCGCCACCGCCGCCCTGCCCCG
>JANXLS010000552.1 GCA_025355035.1 Planctomycetota bacterium
CAGCGTTCCACATGCCAGCGCGAAAAAGCCACTCGTACCAACTCGGTTAATGGCGTGTCGAACGGCGCGTTGCTCAGGAAGTATTTGATCTCTTCCGTCCGCACGTTTCGCGCCACCAAAAGCCACTGTGCTCCGCGCGGCGCATTTTCGCTCTGTTCCCAGAAACGCCCGGCCTTGACCTCCCACACCTCGGGCCCCTTCTGAGTATCGTGCGTCTTGAAGCGCTGCCACTTTTTGAACCGCAGGCCTGTCGCCGCGGATGCCAGCATTTCAACGCTGCGCGCCGCCGTCACGGGACGCGCCTTCGGAGGCCGTCCGTTGCCCTTCCAGAGTGCGGTTTCAAGCCTCGGTTCACCCGCCCATCCGGCCGTGCTTTTTGGCACTTCGACAACGTACAGCAAGCCCTCGTTGCCCACAGCCTTTCTCCACCAGGGCTTGCCGCCATAGCCTTCGTCGGCACTGACCCAGCGACCCGGCAACCCGTTGGCTTTTGCGCGCTTCAATTGCTCCAATGCCAGCTCCGCCTTGCTCACATGCACGACCGTGGAGGGTATCTCCGCACGCTTGCGTTTGCGTGTGATCAACGCATCCTTCGGATTCGGATTCCAGCATTCCGGCAGAAACAGTTCGCCGTCCAGCAGTGCATGAAAAGCGCCCGACACGTACGCTACATGAACCGTCACAATACAGTTGTCGATCTTGCCGCTTTCACCGCAATATTGCGGTGCCACGCCGGCGGTCCACTCGCCTTTTTTCGCATCGCTGGTCTCATCAATCACAAAGATTCCCGACTCGCTCCCATACTTTTGGGCGATCTTTTTTTGAAGCGTATTCCGAACTCCGGCTTCGTCCCACCGGCCCTGACTGAAGAACAGCTGGAGCGTCCGCGGCTCGATGCGCTCCGCGTCCGCGATAGGCTCCAGCGACTTGCGCTCCAGCGTGCCCAGTTGGCCTCGCGCATACATGCGAAAATGCGCGCGGCTTTCCACGCGGCTGAAGAGTCCATCGTAGGAAGC
>JANXLS010000572.1 GCA_025355035.1 Planctomycetota bacterium
GCTTCAACACATCATTTAACGTCGTCCCTTCCATTTCGGATTCAGGCGACAGCGTCACGCGGTGAATCAGCACCGGCAGCGCCATTTCTTTAACGTCGTCTGGCGTGATGAAATCGCGGCCGCGCAGGATTGCCAGCGCACGACCGCTGTCGAGCAAACCCAACGATGCGCGTGGGCCCGCGCCAATTTGGACGGCGTCGTCCGTTCGTGTTGCGGCGACGATTTTTTGAATGTAACCCAATAAATTGTTTTCGACGCGAACGAGTTTCGTCGCTGTGCGGCGGCAGGCGAGGAGATCGTCGGCGGTCATCGCGGGGGACAGTTCGTTGATCACAACATCGTGCAACCGCTCGCCGCGAACGTAGTGGTCGAGAATCTTCAGCTCTTCATCGGCGCTCGGACAATCGATTGAGATCTTCATCAAAAAACGATCACGCTGTGCTTCGGGAAGAGGGTAGGTGCCTTCGAATTCGACCGGATTTTGCGTCGCGAAGACGGTGAAGATCGGTGAGATGTTGTGTCGCAAGCCATCGATCGTCGCCGCTTTTTCCTGCATCGCTTCCAGCAGCGCGGACTGCGTTTTCGGCGGCGTTCGGTTCACTTCGTCTGCGAGCAGGAAATCGGTGAAAATCGGCCCGGCGTGGAATTCGAAATCCTGCGTTTTGGGGTTGAAGACGTTGGTGCCCATGATGTCCGACGGCATCAAATCCGGCGTGAATTGGATGCGGTTGAATCCGCAGCCCAGCAGACGCGAGAGCGTTAATGCCAAAAGCGTTTTGCCCGTGCCGGGAACGCCTTCCAGCAATGTGTGACCGCCCGCCAGCAGGCACACAAGCACCTGTTCCTTGACACGATCCTGCCCAATAATGACGCGGTTCATCTGCTCGCGCAGAATGGCGAATTTTGCTGCGGCTTCAGCGACGGTGAGCACGCTCCAACCTCCCATAGGCTTCGTTTAACGTTTTCAACAGACTGTAAAATTCAGGACTGGTCAGCGGACGCTTTCCGGACAATCCGCTTTCGTCGTCGGTTCCCAGCAAACCGAATATCTTCGCGCGCAATTCAGCACCGCGCAACCCGCTTTGAATCGTGACGGAGTGGATGAAATTTTTGTAGTGCAGCGCGATGGCCTGATGCGGTTCAAGCGCGCGATTATACAGGGGTGCGAGCGAATTGACAAAATCGATCGCCTGAGTTCGCGTTTCCGTGTGACCGTCTTCCTGAGGACCGAGCGACGTCCGACCCCGCCAGAAAAGTACGACGCTGCCGACGCTCATCACGACCAGTGCCATTCCCATGCCCCAGCGCGTCAGCAGTTCAATAATGCCCGGTTTGCTTTTCATACCATGCACGAATTCGTCGAAATAAATCGGCCGAGTGGATGAAGCGAGAATCGTCAGCAATTTTAAGTTGTCGCCGTTTCCGATGTGGCTGTTCGAAAACATTTCAGGCGCCGCAATCAGAACAACGTCGCCTGTTCCGATGAACATCTGAGTTGCAAAAATACCGTCGTTCAGAGTGAAAACGGTCAGTGCTTCGTTCAGTGCCGGACTACTCAAACTTCGCGCGGGCCACGGCTGTCCAACGGCGCGCGGATCGCTTCGAACCGAATTAACGCCCGGCCATAAATTAAACGTTTTCTCCAAACGGAACGCGTCAGAATGTTTTACGACTTCGATCGGACCGTACGATTCATCCAACATGATCACCAGCCGCCCACCGGAGTTTACAAATTTCAATTCGCCGGAAGTCAGCAACGTCGAGTCGGGATTCAATCGTGCCGGGGGCGGCGAACCGTTCGTCGTGTTCGTAGCCTTTTTCTTCGTTTTGGGCGGTGTGGTTCCTGCAGGAACAGTGCTTCCAGCGGGGACGGTGCCACCAGCAGGGGCGGTGCTTCCGGACGGAGTCGTTTTCGGTTTCGGATTTCCGCTTTTGTTTGGATCGTCGTTGGCGTGTTCGCCGGGTTTGAACTCCGGTCCGAGTCTCAAGACCACGGCGTCGGGCTCGAGCCGCGAGAAGTCAATCATGCGCAACAATTCGTTGACGCCCGGCGCATTGGAACTCCGCGTCTCTTTCAGATAGCGATATGCGAGCGACGCTCCTTTTGTTGAGATATTGTGCATGGATCGAGCGGGGAAAATCTCGCGTTTGAAATCGCTGTCGTCATCCAGCCAGACGAGACCGACAACGATGGCGGTGAGCGCCGCGATCAAGGGTAGTTTGCGGAGAAACCAGTTCATGCGTTTCTCCCGCCGCTTGTGCGTGCCAGGAATTTTTTCGCCGATGTGCCATACTGCTCTGCGTCGTCGGGACTGCTCGACGATTTGCCGTACCACTCGACTTCAAAGCTACCCGTCAACTCCTGGAATTCGCGTCGAAAGGGAATATCCGGCGAAAATGCGAAGAAATACTCCCAGTTCGTTCGGCCTTTGCGGAAAGTGAGAGCGCCGGAACGGAACAGTGATGCGAGGATCGCGTGATACCATGCGCGGATGGCTTCGCGGTGGCGGCCTGTCGCATTTAATTTCGCCGCGTAATCTTCCCATTGGCTCGCATCGCGCGAGAGCGGATCGGCATCTCGCGAGGAAGCCGGTGCTGAGATCGGCGCGAATTCGCTCGCAACCGGTTTGAAGCGACGGGAGCGAAAATACGCGCGCAACAGAAAACCGACGAGTACCGCAGCAAATGCAATCACCGCATACTTGATGATCGTGCCCGTATCCTGGCTCGGTCCCGATTTCGAACGCGGGAACAAATTATCAAACCACTTGTAAAGGTCGTATATCTTGGCCGAAACCCAGCGCAGCGCTTTCCCAACATAGGTCAGTATTGCGCCGAGATACCCGGACTCAACCAATCCTCCATCGTCAACGCGCCCGTCTTTGGGTGGAAGCACTTGCGCTTCGTCGCGGCGCAACACTTCCAGTTTTTCGAAATCCGGTCGGGAGGAAGTCGATGCGGTCCGGTCGGAAGATAACGCTTGAAGAAGTGTCCGGATGCGCGGGCTCTGTTTTTGAGCCTCGGCAAGGGCTGGCGATTTTTCGATGGGTGTCAGAATGGACATGTCGGCGGTGGTTGCTGACTC
The DNA here is from genome assembly GCA_025355035.1 of Planctomycetota bacterium. Classification (GTDB taxonomy): domain Bacteria; phylum Planctomycetota; class SZUA-567; order H5-PLA8; family H5-PLA8; genus JANXLS01. Next base: position 3,086 of record JANXLS010000572.1, read on the forward strand.
ACCCGAAGTGACGCGCGCGTTCTTGATCTTCGCCACGTGGCGTTGAGCTTCGGTAAGATGCCCGGCATCGAGTTCCGCAAGAATCGCCGTCATTTCAGCACGGTATTCGACTGCGTTGATTTCGCGCAGACCTTCCGAACAGAACGCAGTAAACGTCAGCGCAACGGCGGCAAGCAGCGTCGAAA
>JANXLS010000606.1 GCA_025355035.1 Planctomycetota bacterium
ACGCGGATCGGGAATCGCCCCTGAAGTTCCGGGAGCAAATCGCTGGGTTTCGACATGTGAAACGCGCCCGCGGCGATGAACAGAATATGATCGGTTTTGACGAGTCCCCAGCGAGTGCTGACAGAAGCGCCTTCGACAATCGGGAGCATATCGCGCTGAACCCCTTCGCGCGAAACGTCCGGACCATGCCCTTTTCCGCTGCCCGCGACTTTGTCGATTTCGTCGATGAAAACGATTCCGAAATTCTCTGCCGATTCGATCGCCATGCGCGCTACAGCGTCCTGATCGATGAGCTTCTCGGCTTCTTCGGACTGAATGATTTTGCGCGCGTCGGCGACGGTCATCTTGCGACGTTTGGTTCGCTTCGGCATCATGCGCGTCAGAGCGTCCTGCAATTCAGCGCTCATTTCTTCGCCCATCGACGGTGCGAAGACGCCGGCGACTTCACCCGCTGTGGGAACTTCGATTTCTGCATCGCGATCGTCGAGCAATCCATCACGCAACTTCTTGCGCAGTTTCGCCCGCGTTTTTTCGTACTGGTCGGCGGCGCTGCCCGGGCCTTTGTCGCTGACGGTCGTGCTGCAATACGCTTCTGGAGCGGGAAGGAGAATGTCGAGCAACCGTTCTTCAGTCGCTTCCGACGCCTTTGCTTTCACGTCCTCGCGCGCCTTGGTTTGCGACATGTTTAATGCCTGCTTGACCAAATCGCGAATCATGCTTTCGACGTCGCGACCGTGGTAGCCGACTTCGGTGTAGCGCGTGGCTTCGACCTTGACGAACGGCGCGCCCGAGAGCGAGGCGAGGCGTCGCGCAATTTCGGTCTTGCCAACGCCCGTCGGTCCGATCATCAGGATGTTCTTCGGCGCAACTTCCTCGCGTATGCTGGGATCGAGTTTCTTCCGGCGCCAACGGTTTCGCAACGCGATGGCGACTGCTTTTTTCGCCGCGCCTTGTCCGACGATGTAGCGATCCAACTCCGCGACGATTTGCCGCGGCGTCATATTCGCGGGATCGATTTCGGGTTTCGCCGCCGGAGTGGGTTCTGCTTCCTTCTCACGCATTTTAGCCATTCTCAAATCCAATAAATCCAGACCTAAAATAATATACGAAGTCGCCTGCTTGCGCGATGAAAAACACCGTCGCGAGCACTGCCGATTTGTGTTTAAAGTTCTTCAATCATGAAATGCGTGTTCGTGAAAATGCAGAGTGCCGCAGCCTCTTTCAGGGATTCTTCCACGATCTGGCGCGGCGTCAGCGGCGAATGTTTCGCCAATGCGCGAGCGGCTGCCTGGGCGTAAGCTCCCCCCGAACCGATGCCGATGATGCCATCGTCCGGTTCGACGACATCCCCTTGCCCGGTGAGCAGAATCAACGCTTCTTTATCGCCGGCGACAAGCATCGCTTCCAGCCGG
>JANXLS010000630.1 GCA_025355035.1 Planctomycetota bacterium
GACGGGTTCGGTCCCGCACCGTCCCAAGCACCTCAAATCCCTGTGGTATGGGTACTTACGCCAGATGGAATCACATCGGCCTCGTGGGGTCGGGTCATCCAAATGGGCCGAAAACCGAACCTTTGGGGCTCGAAATATGGCCTTTTGTACCGGAAATCCGGGCCTTTGGGCCGGAATTCAGGTACATCAAGGCCGAAATTCGGTACCGCGGGCCACGATTCCCGCCCCGTCACCTTATACTATGAGCTGATACGTAAAGAAAATTGGGAGCCGGGCCGCCCCAATGGACGGCCCGGCAATGACTTTTACTTACCCTGCGCCTTGGCGACGGTTTCCGCGAAAAACGCGGAAGCGGCGGCGAGTGCGGCAGTAGCGACAGCGATAGCCAACTTGTCCCATTGGACCATAATTTTTTTCCTTTCTCCTTCCACGGATGATGAAAATCAGCGCTTCCTGAGTTTTTGTTTCGCGAGCCAAGTATCGGCTTGCTTCAGTTCCGAACGGGCCGAGACGAGCAGGTGGTCCAGATCCTGCCAGTTGGGGCCAAGTTGTTCGGTCAGGAAGAGCGTCAAATAGTTTGCAGATTGCAGTGTGTGATTGAGCGCGTAGAGCGCGATTTCGTTGCGGTGCTCGTATGATTGTGGGCGAACAGGTGATGGATTTCGGCGTCGTTTTTGTTTTGCCATTCACGCCCTCACAATTCCACCGAAGGCGATGCGCGTTGCGCAGAGCCATCGTCTTCGAGCGTTGTTCCGGCCGGCACGGCGCGCCCACTCTTGCAGAATTCACGGATGGCGTCGATGCGTTCTGACATGGTTTTCGAGAGCGGAACGGTGGACTTCAAGGCGCTGGAAAGATCATTCAACGATGGCGAACGTGCTCCGTCGCTGAAGGCTTCGATCAGCGCACTTTGCACGGCGGCTTCGAGTTCGCTGCCGGTGAATCCTTTGGCGGCACGCGCGCTGGCCGCGAGATCCTTCTTTGAGAATTCCTCCCCGGCCCGGCGCAAGTGAATGCTGAGAATGTCGGCGCGGCTGGCATTGTCGGGAAGATCGACGGCGAAGATTTCATCGAAGCGACCTTTGCGCAGAAACTCCGGCGGCAGCTTCGAAATGTCGTTGGCCGTCGCAACGACGAACACGGGACTTTGTTTATCCTGCAGCCAGCCAAGAAGACTACCAAACACGCGCGCAGAAGTTCCACCGTCGCCACCAGCGCCCGGCGCGAAAGCTTTTTCGACTTCGTCAATCAATAGCACGCACGGCGATACTGCTTCCGCGGTGCGCAGTGCTGCACGCAAGTTTCCTTCTGTTTCTCCGACCAGCGAGCCGAACAATCGCCCGGCATCCAAGCGCACCAGCGGCAAGTTCCACGCCGCCGAGACCGCTCGGGCGCAGAGCGTTTTTCCTGTGCCGGGCACGCCTACCAGAAGCATACCCTTGGGTGCCTGGATGCCCGCCTTTTGCGCGTTCTCGCTGAAGAGTGCTCCGCGCTTGGCGATCCATGCTTTGAGTTGCGCCAACCCGCCGATATCGGCCATACCTTTGGCCGGTTCTTCGTAATCCAGGATGCCACCGCGCCGAACGATCTGCCGTTTCTCGCGGATCGCCATTTTGATCGATTCCGGGCCGATGGCTTTGAAGCGGACCAACGACAATGCGACGATGGATTTTGTTTCTTCGAGTGTCAAGCCCGTGCAGGCACGAACCAGATCAGGAATCGAATCCTGTTTGATTTCGACTTTGCCAGCGAGTTTTTCCGTGTAGATCACGCACAGGCTGCGAATGTATTCTTCAAGTTCTGCGCGTCGGGGGAGGCGCAGATCACAGATGAAAATGTCCGCCTGAAGTTCGAGCGGAATATTCCAATCACGTCCCACGAGGACAATCGCTTTGCCGCTGCCGCGAGCGTTGGAAAGCGCCTCGCGCAAGTAGCGCTGATACACCGGGCGACTGAGTTCGTCCCACGGATCGAGCAGCGCCAATATGGCCATTTCGTCGGTGTCGCGCATCGCGACGAGCGCTTCTTCGAAGCCGCACGGTTCGCGGAGCGAACGATCCGGTTCATCGTCGTTGAGCCGGAGTTTCCACAAGCCCGATGCGGACGACCAGCGCCACAGCACACGCGGCACGAGTTGCCCGGAGAGCGCCGCCGTCGTCTGACGCAACGCTTCCAAAGCGCGAGCCTCTTCGATTGTGCGCAAATGAATTCCCGGCAGCCGCGCTTTGAGCGCGGCCACCAGGTCATTGAGTACCTCCATTAATATACCTCCAAAAGAACGGGTTGATGCGCGGCCACGCACGGAAGCATGGCGTCGGGACAGATTGCGGCAAAGTCAAGCGGCGGCAGCGCGGCACGTACGCGCTCGCTGCTCATCGGCGGGAGTTCACCCGAATAGGCATTCATTGCAATCTGCCCGAGCGCGGAATTGATTTTGCCAGCGTGGGCCAGCGCGGCGATGAC
>JANXLS010000633.1 GCA_025355035.1 Planctomycetota bacterium
TCACGGCGAAGCGCAAGCAGCACGCACTGCTTGAAATCCTGATACTCCGGTTCGGGGTAACGCCATAGGCCAAGCAATTCGTAATCGCGCTCGACGGCAACGGCAAGGCCGACTTCGGCGTCGGCCAGCACGTAATCCGGAACGATCATTAAGAGCAGGCCGGTTCCTCGCGCAGGCCAGTCCTTGACGCGATTGAACAACACGGACTCGGTTCGCCCGGCGCCACGAATTCGGTCATAGGGCGGGTTGAAGTAAAGCAGACTGACGGGTTGATCGACAGTGGCGTCCTCGATGGCCGACCAAAGGACATTGTTGGGACCGAGCAGGTGGGTGGCTTGGCTGTGCCGGGATTTGTCGGACTCGATGCCCAACAGCGTGACATTTACGTCCGGGTGGCGGCTGAGCCATTTCTGGCGCAGGTCATGGATCGCTTTACCGGTGCCGCATCCGGCGTCGAGCACGGCAAATGGGCCTGACGCGGTCAACCTGAAAAGGCTGGCCACGGCGGTGACGATGCGGTCTTGAGTGGGAAAGAATCCCTGCTTAACGCGGGCGATTTCGCGCATGGCTCTCGATCTCCTTGATAGTAAGCGTGTAATGCTTATTGCGTCGCGAATTACAATCCCGCTGATATTTCCGTGGGCGATCGTCAAAACATACTGCGCAAAAACGGACGTTGGTTGGTGATCGTGCGGCGCACTCGTATCACGTAATCCCTTGCGCCCAGGTGATCGGAATTCTCGCGATTTTTCTTCTCCCCCCCGGACTCCACATGATATAAGGATGCGCATTGACGCGTCGTCGGGGCAAATACCAAGCAGCGCTTGGGCGAAAGGGAAAATCATGCGATTTACATGTTGGATTCTGATTACCGTTGTGACTTTCGGTGCGTTGTCGGTGAGCGCCGCGCAGGTGGATTCTCCGGCTCCGCCCACGTCGCCGTTGAGCGCCATGTACTCGCTGGAGGACATTTACAACCGGCTCAGCACCGGCACGCCGGGGGCTTTGCGAACCGGTGGATTCACGAATCCCACCACGGGTCCCATCGCCTCGCGGCACACGCTCAACGACGTGATGGCCAAAGCGCCAGTCTTGGATAGCATCAACGGCGCTTCATCCGCCCAAGTGCTGGCTGGGAAGACGTATTGGAATCTGCTGGGCAGCGCGTGGGGCCAGGCTACGGGCACGATGCCGAATATCGGCGGTGTGACGATTACGCCCGGGACAGCAAGCAAATCCATTCCGCTGGGCTACCACGACGGCACGGGCACGGTCAGCGGCGACACGAACCTGCTTTCGGCCAACATCAAATCAGGCGTGAGCATCTTTGGCGTGGCAGGAACCGCAGCCATCCCGTCGGGCAATGCCACCGTGGCGAATGTTCTCACCGGTCAAACGTTCTCGAATAGCACCTCGACAGGTTTGACCGGCACGATGCCGAACAACGGTGCCGTGACGATCACGCCGGGTACGACCGCGCAGACCATCGCTGCCGGTTTTCACAATGGCTCCGGGACGGTCAGCGGCGACACGAGCCTTCTCGCCGCGAATATCAAATCGGGCATCAGCATCTTTGGTGTGGCGGGTAGCACCGGCGTCGTGGATACATCCGCCGGCACGGCTGTGGCAGGCAATATTCTTTTGAACAAGACGGCCTATGTCAACGGCTCCCTGGTGACGGGAACTGTCCCGGCAGGGGCGAACGTCAACGGCACAAACGGCAGCCTCACGGTCACGATTACCGATGGCCTTTACAGCGGCAGCAAGACAGCGACGGCGGGTGATACGAGCCTTCTCACCGGTAACATCAAAGCCGGTACGACGATCTTCGGCGTGGCGGGCAAGACAAGTGTGGTGGAAACGGCGGCGGGCACTGCGGGAACTGGCGACATCAGCAGCGGCAAGATCGCTTACGTGA
>JANXLS010000666.1 GCA_025355035.1 Planctomycetota bacterium
TACAGCGTGCCGTCGAGCAGCGCGAACTTTTCGCTCTTGATGACCAGGCCACGCGCGGCGGCGCGGTCGGTCAGGGTGTTGACGACTTCGATGTGCGGAACGGGCTTCCAGCTTTGCGTCGGCTCGGGCGTCATGACGTTATACAATTCGTCACGTGACACTTCATTGGCATGGCTCAACATGAGCATGGGTAAATCTCCTTTGAATTATCAAAAATTAGTGGTGAGAATGCTGCTCGGAGCGGCGCGGATTACGCCGCCTCGGCTTGTTCGATTGCTTTGAGTTTACGTACGCGGCGGGTTTCGCAGTTGAGCCGGATGATGAGGTCCGACAGCGCTTCGTCAATGTTCCAACGCGCATCGGTGTGCGGAATCGAAACAGCGTCGTCGTATTCACTCACGAGCGTTTGAAGCTCGCGGAAAACAGCGGCCCTGGGATTGGTGATAGTCATTCATGGCCTCCATGAACTGGGTATGAAAGGTCGGGATCAGACCGCTTGAAAGTTGATAACAAGGATCGGCCACTGGAGCCATAAAATAGGCTGTGGAATTTCCGGCAGTGTCAGATCGTCGTCGGGCGGTGTCTGTGGTGGAATTGTTCGAATCATGATCGCCTCACAGAAAGAGTGCGAAATGGACGTGCCTGCGATTACTCCGCAGGCACGTCCCCTAGACGGTAATGGTCGACTAGCGCTTGCCGTCTCGTGCGAAATAAAGCGGCACGACCGGGATGTTCTCACGCGCGATGTATTCCCAAATGTTCAGCTCGGTCCAATGCAGCAGCGGGTGTATTCGGACGTGTGAACCGGGTTCGCATTCGGTCGCGAACTGCCCCCACAGTTCCGGCGGCTGGTCCTCGACGTTCCAGTCCATGTTTTGATTACGCGGACTGAAGTAGCGCTCTTTCGCGCGCGTGGGTTCCTCGTCTCGCCGGACGCCGACGATCACTCCGTCGTACCCTTCGGCGTCCATGACCTGCTTGAGACCGTCGCGCTTGAGCAGCATGCAGCAGCCGACGCGCGTCTGCTTACCCGCTGGGTAGGTATTGCCGGCGTTGATTTCGGCGTGGTTCATGCCGACGATCAGCCGCAGGTTCCATTCGCGTGCCAGTCGGTCGCGGTATTCGATGACCTCGGGAATCTCGAAAGACGTGTCGATGTGGACCAGCGGAAACGGAACGTGGCCGAAGAACGCCTTTCGCGCCA
>JANXLS010000688.1 GCA_025355035.1 Planctomycetota bacterium
GGCGGCGTATTTTGCGGGCGAGTATTCATCCCCCATCATTTCGGGCTGTTCGCTGGGAGCTGGACCGCGGCGCCGACCAAACCCACGCGGCAACAGCGGACCGGGTTAAACCCATCTGAATCGTGTTTCGTTAACTGGAAAAATTCCGTACTGGCGTTACGGTCTAGTGTATGAAAAATTCATCAATGATGCTATTGGGTTCGGCCGTGCTCGCGGTCGGCCTGTATCTATCCTTTTCCAAGCCGACCGAAAGACCTGACAAGCCGATCGTTTCGACAGCTTCCAAGCACGCTATTCCTATTCCGCACAACGCGCCGGGGTCCATCCAACAGCGTCCGCTGGCGGCTCAAGAGGGCTGGGCCGGGCCGATGTTTGAAGAGCTCAGCGCGGCTCGAACCGGCATCGATCTCGTCAACCCCATCGACACAAAACATCCTTTGCGATTTCTGTACCACTCCGGTTTCGGATGCGGCGGCGTGTGCATTGGGGACATCGACAACGATGGCTTGCCCGACGTGCTGCTGCTTAACGGCCCCGGAAAACGCAAGCTGTTCAAGAATCTCGGCGATTTTAAATTTGAGGACATCACTGAAAAAGCGGGCGTTGGGAGCTCGGGGCGCTGGGGCGTCGGCGCGTCCATGGTCGATATCAATAACGACGGACTGCTCGATATTTACATCTGCAATTACGACGCGCCGAATGAGCTGTTCATCAACAACGGCGACGGGACCTTTACTGAAAGTGCGGTCAAGTACGGTCTAGACATCGTCGACGCCAGTTTGATGCCCGCTTTTTGCGATTACGACAACGATGGCAACATGGACATGTACCTGTTGACCAATCGTTTGCAGTTGCCCGGGGGCAGGCCGCAAACGCCGCCCATCGAGCTCGACAGTCAAGGCAAATTCGTTTTCGAAGCGGATGGCAGACCGAAAATTCAAGACAAATACAAGCAATATTTCGGCTTGACCCGCAACGGCTTCAACTCCAAAGGTTTCCCCAATTGGGACATCGATGTCATCGGCACACCCGACCGCTTGTTTCACAACAATGGCAACGGAACGTTTACCGAAACCACGGAAAAGGCTGGGATCGCGGGGAATGGGCAGGGGCTGTCGGCGACATGGTGGGACTACAATGGGGATGGCTTGCCGGATTTGTACGTGGCCAATGACTATCAGGCTGCGGACAAACTGTATCGCAACAACGGCGACGGCACGTTTACGGACGTGATTGCCGAGACGATTCCGCACACGAGCTGGTTTTCAATGGGTTCGGATTTCGCGGATATTAATAACGATGGGTTGTTTGATTTCTTCGTCGGAGACATGTCGGCGACCAATCATTTCAAGCAGAAGACGACGATGGGCGCAATGGGCAGCAACGCGTATTTTCTGGAGCACGCCTCGCCGCGACAAGTCATGCGCAACGCGCTGTACATCAACACCGGCACAAACCGTTTTATGGAGGCCGCTTTTCTCTCCGGGCTCGCAAATTCGGATTGGACGTGGTCCGTCAAATTCGGCGATCTGGACAACGATGGCCGCGTCGATCTGTTCGCCTGCAACGGCATGGCCCGCAACTTCAACGACTCGGATATTCCCTTCGACAAGAGCATGCTGATTGGCAGGACGGAATGGGAATTGTACGAGAAGGGCGAGCCGCGCAAAGAGCGCTGCAAAGCATTCCGCAATCGTGGGGATTTCGATTTTGAGGACGTCGGCAAACTGTGGGGCTTGGATCATCTGGGTATGAGTTATGGTGCCGCCTACGCGGACCTCAATGGTGACGGAAATCTGGATTTGATCGTTACGCGGCTCGACGAACCGGTGGCGGTGTACCGCAACCGCTCGACAGGCGGGCATCGTGTGGTGCTGAAATTGGAAGGAACGAAGAGTAACAAATTTGGTATCGGGGCGACGGTCAAAATTGAGACGGCTGCGGGCAAACAGATCCGGCAATTGATGCTGAACTCGGGCTTTCTTTCCGAGAACGAACCGGTCGTGCATTTCGGCTTGGGCAAAGACGCAGTGATTGCGAAGCTGTCGATTGAATGGCCCAGCGGCCAGGTGCAAGAGTTCCAGAACCTCGATGCCGATCGCTATTACACGATTGTCGAGCCCGATGGTGCCGTCCCAAAG
>JANXLS010001239.1 GCA_025355035.1 Planctomycetota bacterium
GCGACGACGAATTGAAACGCGCGCGTGTCTTGCTCGATGACAAATACAGCCGCGACGAATGGAACTTCCGACGGTGAGCGGACGAAAACGGGAAAGGCGGAGGCCATTTCAAAACAGCTCAGAAAATCCGGAGTGAACAAAGCGCTGCAGCTTCGAACCCTGGCGCTCTCTGATTTGCATCTCGGACGTGTCACGACTCACGCCCATTCGCCTGAAATCATCGAGCCGCTGGTGGCGGGATTTGAGCGTGTTTTGTTACTCGGTGACATCGTCGATCACTGGTATACAAGTCCGCAACAAGCTCGGGATTTCGAAGGCCGAATTCGCGACGTATGCCGGGCGGCGGGGGCGAAGGATGTCGTGTATTTCCGTGGCAATCACGATGCGTGCAACGAAGACGGCGAAGAGTTTGCGCTGCTCGACAGCGTCTTGTTTCTGCACGGTCACGCGGTCTACAACAAACTCAAGGGCGAAGGTTGTCCGAAGACGCGCATTCGTGCGTTGAACGCAAAAAAGTACGGCGCCCATCGGCAGGATTCGCGCAGCCGCCATGTTGTCTGGAAGATCATCGATCGCATGTATGGCCAGATCCCGATGGCGATCATGCTTCCTTTTAAATGGCCGCTGCCGGTTGTGCGCCGAATTAAATCGCTGGCGGATGAGATCGCGCCTGCAGGCGGTGTGCGCGGAGTTGTGCTGGGACATTCGCACCGCCCCGGTGTACGACACTACAAGGGGATGACGATGTTCAACCTCGGCGGATGGATGAAAAACACGCGCGCGTATGGTTTCATGCAACACGGCGAGAATGTTCGGCTCGTTCATATCGACATGCGCGCAAAGGCATTAAAATGGGGAAAAGTGCTGCATGAATCGACGCTCGGCGAACCGGCTCGTCCGCGCGGGGAATGAACTTTTCAACGTCAAACTCACGGTTCGTTTTTTCGCCGTAACGTAATACAATTGGAAGTCAAAGCGTCGTATTCTCTCAACGGAGGCACGGCCATGTCCGATTTCTCATCTTCATTCATCATCATCGGCGAACGCTTGAACATGCACCGTCAACGATTTCGCGACGCGGTTGTCGGACGCAATGGCGATGTTGTTCGGCGCGAAGTGCGGCGGCAAATTAAGGTCGGCGCAACGCATCTGGATATAAACGCGTCTGGATCCACGGGGAGTGAAATCGCCGACATGATGTGGCTGCTTGAAACGGCGTTGATGGATACTCCCATCGAGGTGGGATTCGTTATCGATTCGGAGAGTCCGGATTGCCAATTTGCTGCTTTGGAAAAATTGAACGGCCGGCAGGGAACAATTTTGAATCCGAACACAGCGGACGATGCAAAAATTGGCAAGACGATCGAACTCGCAGCGAAGCACGAAGCGGGCGCAATGCTGGTTCTTGCAAACAATGAGGGCGTTTCCGGGCTGGTTCCGGATCGCATGAAACGCGCGGCAGAGTTGAGGGATGCAATGCGGGCCGCCGGAATCCAAGAGGATCACCAATTCCTCGACCCGCAGGTGCTGCCGTTGGCGTTCGATCCGCAGCTTCCGCGCGCGGTTCTTGAATGTGTTCGTGAAATGCACAACCGATGGCCGGAGACGCATCTTGTCGTCGGATTATCGAATGTGTCATTCAATATGCCACGGCGCGGATTGTTGAATCACGTGTTTCTGTCGATGCTGGTGGCGAATGGAATCGATACGGTGATCTGCGATCCGTGCCGCAAAGCGCTCCACGAAACGCTGTGCGCGGCGCAGGCATTGCTGGGACAGGATGAATTTTTTGCAACGTACCTGTCCGCGTTTGCGCCGGAAGATTAACAACCTAAATTAACGTTTCGTTCGTTGTTGAAATTGCGTCTTGGCATCCTCCGTTTTTGGGTGCGACCGGGTCGATCGGATTGGTTTCTAGTACGGGGCAACAGTCTTCCGGTTTGACGCGGTGACTGTAGATAAAATAAACCGTGTACAGCACGATCAGTCCCAGCACGGCGAACAGGACCGGGCGGCTTTCTCTCAACATCCCTTCCGCGCGCTTGCCATAGGTGTAGGCGAGCCAGATTGAGGTCGGGCATGAGATCAGCGCTCCGGCGGAATCCCAAAGCAGAAATGTCCAATACGGAACATGCATCGATCCGGCCATAAAAAATGTTGGCATACGCAGCCCCGCGACGAAGCGTCCGACGAAGATCGTTCGTGAACCGTTTGTCACAAAAAACGAGCGCGTTTTTTCAATCCCTTTTTCGCTCATGAACCATCGAAACGGTCGCTTTTTCAACATACGCAAACCGTAAATGCGACCGACCCAATAGGGGATTGAATCGCCCAGAAGAATTCCCAGCACGCCGCAGATACAGAGCACCCAAACATTCCCGCCGTGTTCCGCTCCATACCAGCCCGCCGCCAAAAACACAATTTCTTCAGGCAGCGGAACACCGATTCCGCAAACGAAGAGTATCAGCGTGACACCCACGTAGTGCCCATGCTCTAAAATCGTCTCGATGGTCATTCAGAACTTTTCCATTACCTTTTGGCCATAATAGGCGGGATCGCGTGGGGCTTAAAAATAACCAGTCGGCCGTGTAGTTCAACTGGAAACGCGGCCGGATCACACAACAATTTTTACCGCATCTTCTTCAATTCAAAAGACGACCCACTGAGCGCTTTTTTCACAAAATCGCCCCAAAAAGGTGTTGGAGTGAATTTCCAATCTGAAATGACGACCGGCGTTGCTTTCGGATGAAACGAAAAGGCGGTCCAATTCAATTTGTGTTTTTGGATGAATCCAAGCATGTCGGGCGCCCACGTGTAAGGATCTTCCTGATTCGCGGCCGGAATGAAAGGCATTTTCTTGATGTCGCATTCGACTTCGCCGACGAAGATCGGAAACTTTTCGGCGGCAGCCAGCACCTTTGTTCGCCAATTTTTTTCCACGGGTAAATGTGCGTCGAATAAACGATCCCATTTCGACGGCACGGTAGACCATGGTCATCTTGCCGGGTTGTTCGGCTTTCAAGCGCAGAAAATGATTCGCGTTTTCCTGCTCCCAACTCGCGCCGTCTTTCGGATGCGGCCATCCATCGGGCCATCCGGCACCCTTCGTATCCGATTCGAAATTGCCATTCGACAGAAGCTCGCGATCGGCCTCGGCGCTCCAACACGGAACGAGCGCTGAGAAGCTCAAAAGAATCACGAGTATGAAGAGTCGCAAAATGTACGTCCAATCGTGGAGGGTTGAGAAAAGGCTTCGCGAGTTCAACGCGACATTGTGATGCGCTAATTTGCGGACGTGTTTTCGAGTGGCTCCAGTTTCCAAAGCGCCCATCCCAGCGACGCGAACGAGGCGAGAAGCATCCAGAATCCAATGCCAGCTCCTTGCAGCCAATCGCTGTTCAAATCCCCAATGATATGGCCCGAGAAAAATACGCCTTCGAAACAGATCATGGCCAGCGTTGCGATGCAAAACGTTCGCGCTCGGCCGCAAATGCGATCCTGCTGCATCAGTGCGATGGCGACCGCAGCGGATATCAGCAGCACGCAAAGGTGCGCCTTTCGTGTCAGCGGCGAAATGATCGGCATTGCAGTTGCAATCAACGCCCAGCTTAGAGTGATTCCAGCCGGGTCAGTCCGCGCGATTTTCCGAGCGGTCAGAAACACGGTCACTCCAAGTAAAATTAGTTCGGCGAACTGGCAGATTCGTCGTGCGCTTTCTTCCGGAAGAGTGACGAAGTTGATGAAATATAACTTGACGGTCTTGTCTTTGAATTGAATTCGGATCGGGCGTGACGCGATGTATTTCATGCAGATTCCACGCAATGACATGCCGCCTTCCAATTGCTTTTGGTCGGCTCCACCGGAATGGCCGATGGTGTCTTTTTCAGCGTCTTCGCCTGTGGTGGCTGAAGTCATGTGTGCTTTGTATTCAAGCAGGCGATCGATTGCGTTCGGAAATCCCAAACCAATTCCCGGGACGATCAAGAGAAAAAAAACGAGGCCCAACGCTCCGCCCACCATGCCCCATTTACGCCACGTCCACAACATGTATAGCCCGAAAATTCCGGGCGTGACCTTGATCGCAGTTCCCAACGCGATTGCAACGCCGCTGGAAAATTCCGTCAGGAGCGAGCGATTGCGGATCAGAAGCCAAAGGCCCAATCCAATCGAAAATGCGACAAACATATTCGCGTTGCCATGTTTCAGATTCGACACGACGTACCGAAAAACGACGACGAGCGCGAGCTGCAATCCTGTATCAGGGGCACGCAGCCAGCGCTTCCACGCAGAGGATTCGATGGGCGGTGCGGTCGTTGGAATAAGGCGCCACATCGCATCGCGCAGCATCCAGATCAGGGCGATCAGCAGTAGATTGTTGAAAAGGGTGAAGACGATCAGCGCTGCGTTGTGTTTCATCAGCGCCAGTGGCATCATTGGGATGACGGCGAATGTAGGCGGATAAAGATACGGGCGGCGCGAGATTCCGGAATTGCGGTAGTCGTAAATGTTCTGGCCGTTCAACGCGAGTTTGCCGGCTCCGTAAAACGCGGTGAAGTCTTCGATTTTGTCGGGCGTTTTCGGAGGATACCAATTGCCGCGCACGGCGATTACAGATTGCCACGCCATGATCGCGGCGAGGAAAAACCAGCCGAGATAGCGCCAGAGTTCCTCGCGCCGCATTCCGGCTGCGGGTTCGTTTTTTGCGACAATGCTCATTTCGAAAGTATACCGATTTGCCTCTGAATACGCAGTCTGTTATGGAACGTTCACGCCTGTTGACGCACACCAGATTCTGAACCATTGATCCCGAGTCAACTTGATCTTCACGGCTTCGGCGGCTGCTTGAAGGCGCGCGAGTTTTCCGGTGCCAAGAACGGGAACGATTCTCGCCGGGTGTGTCATCAACCACGCGAGCGCGATGACATCGTTGCTGGCGGAATTATGCTGTTGGCCGATTTCCGTCAGCACCGTTCGCAGCCGCTGCGCTTGGGGTGTTTCGCCGCTAAACAAACTCCCGCCGCCCAACGGCGACCATGCCATCGGGGCGATGTTCAAGCGCTGAAGATGGTCGAGTGATCCGTCGGTGAATGTGTTGAGTTTCAGGACCGACATTTCGATTTGATTGGTGACGAGCGGCACGGACAGGCGCGACTGTAGAAGATCGAATTGACTGGGAGTGAAATTTGAGACGCCGACGTGTCGGACTTTTCCGGATTGAACGAGTGACGCGAGTGTGTCAGCGGTTTCGCTTGCGTCCATGAACGGATCCGGGCGATGGAGCAGTAGCATGTCGAGGAAATCGGTGTTTAAATTTCGGAGCGAATTGTCGACCGAAGCGAGGATGTGCGCGCGGCTCATGTCATAGTGTTTGATCGTGTGCCCGGGGCGCTTTTTCGAGACGAGTTTGATCCCGCATTTGCTGACGAGCTGCAGATGCGAGCGAAGCGAACGGTCGTCGCGCAACGCCTGGCCGAAGATTTCTTCGCAGGAGTAGTCACCGTAAATGTCGGCGTGATCGACGGTCGTGATGCCGAGTTCGATCGATGCGCGGAGAAGATCGATCAACTCGCGCGTTGAGAGATTCCACGTCGAAAGCCGCCATGCTCCGAAGACCAGGCGCGAACACGGAGGGCCGCAGGGGTGAAGTTGAATTGTTGGAACAGACATATTTGAAATCCTCTCAAGACGTTTGAGCGACAAAACGTTCATATAGATTTGCGTAGTGGCCCTTCGCTGCGACCAGTTCGGAATGAGTGCCTTTTTCGATGATTTTTCCGTGCTCAAGCACAACGATGCAATCGGCTTTCACGATCGTAGACAAGCGATGTGCGACGATGATCGTAGTCCGCCCCTGGACCAGCTTTTCGAGAGCGGTCTGGACCTTCATTTCAGTGACGGTGTCGATCGACGACGTGGCTTCGTCGAGCAGGAAGATGCTGGGATTCGCGACGAGAACGCGCGTGAAACAGATCAACTGGCGCAGTCCCAGCGAAACCGACGAACCGCGCTCCCCGACGGTGGTGTGATAACCGTCAGCAAGCGAGACAAACGTTTCATGAAGTCCCAGCGATTTTGCGGCCGCGTACACGTCCTCGTCCGAACTGTCCGGGCGCGCATAGCGGATGTTGTCAAGAATGGTGCCGGTGAAAAGATAATTCGACTGGAGCACAAGCCCCATTTGTTTGTGGAGACTCTCGACAGTTGCATCGCGAATGTCCTGGCCATCGACGAGAATGCGGCCGTTTTGAAATTCGTAGAAACGCGCGAGTAGCGACACGGTGCTCGATTTTCCAGAGCCCGTCGCGCCAACGAGTGCATAGGTTTTTCCGGCGGGAATTTCGAGGCTGAGATCGTGAAGCACCGGTCGATCCGCGTTGTAGCCGAATGTGACATGGTCGAAGACGACGTGCCCGGTAATGCGCGGGAGCGGTTTCGCGCCGGGGCGATCGACCAAATCCGGGATCAAGTCGATCAGTCCGAAGATGCGTTCGCACGAGGCCATTGCGGCCATCAGGACGTTATAAAAATTGCCCATGTTGATCGTCGGACGCATGTAAAAGTCCCAATAGAAAAAAACTTTGATGACTTGCCCGGCCGTCAGTTTGCCGCTCATGACAAGTGCGCCGCCATAGGCGAGAATAATCACTTGCCCGATGAATTTGATGAATTCCAGGAACGGCTGATAGATTCCCGAGATGTTCGCAACCTCCACATTGTTGCGGGTATTTTGAACCTGAAGTTCATTGAATTTTTCGAGGTTCTCGTCTTGACGATTGAATGCGTTGACGACGCGAACGCCAACGACATTTTCAGCGAGGTTTGCCGCGACACTCGAGTAACCTGCGCGAGCGATCTGATACTGTGCGCCGATCTTTTCTCGATAGATGTGATTGCAGTACGTCATAACCGGGGCCAGCCAGGCGATGGCGAGGAACAGACGCCAGTCGGTGTGATAAATCATGGCTGCGGCGCCGACCATCATGAGCGCGCTGAACGCAACGGTGTTGACGCCGGAGACAACGGGTTCGCGTAGCGCGTCCATGTCGCTGGTGCCGCGCGTGATGATGCGGCCGAGTTTGGTGCGGTCGTAGAAGGACATGGAGAGGCGTTGCAATTGCGCGAAGATTGCCAGTCGAAAGTCGTTGATGACTTTCTCGCCGCAGCGTCGAGTCGCCCCAACTTGAATCGCGTCGAAGAGAAGCGAGAGCAGCATGGCGCCGCCCCAATATAGACTGAGTCGGATGATTTCGCCGGGGTCACGGTTGGGCAGCGCTTCATCGGCGATCCGACGCATGAACTCGGGCGTGATGAGTTCCAGGAGGATCGACACGACGCCGCTTAACGCACCCAGGACATAGAGCCAGCGGTACGGTTTGAGCCAGCTCATCAGGCGCAGAATCATCTTCGCGTTGATGGGGCTGTATTCGTTGTCGTCGTCCTGATAAGTGGCCATGGCTCTTATTGTTCGATCAGTCTCCCGCTGCGGCTGCGACGACGTCCGTGCAGTCGGTCCATATGCGATTCCGGATGCGACGCGCCTTCTTCGGCGAATTGCGAGCGCGCGACGGAACGGTAGTAGCCGTCAGCACGCAGCAGTTCGTCATGTGTTCCGCGCTGCGCGATTTTGCCATCTTCGACGACGAGGATGTGGTCCGCGCGCTTGGCGGATGAAATTCGACTCGTGATCAGAAAGACGGTTCTTCCCTTCATGATTTTTTCGAGGCCCGCGCGAATCTGCGCTTCGGTTTCGGGATCGATGGCCGAGAGAGAATCGTCGAGGACGAGGATGCGCGGATTGTGCAGGACGGCACGCGCGATGGCGAGTCGCTGGCGTTGTCCGCCAGAAAGGGTCGCGCCGTATTCGCCGATCATCTGGTCGTATTTGCCGGGAAGTTTGTCGATGAATTCGTCGGCCTGGGCAATGCGCGCGGCTTCTTTGATACGCGAAAGCGGCGCGTCTTTATCACTGTAGGCGATGTTGCGCGCGACGGTGTCGCTAAAGAGGTACGTTTCCTGGAAGACGAAACCGATAGCGTCACGAACGCTCTGCAACGTGAGGTCGCGGATATCCTGCCCATCGATTTGGATCGAGCCGAGTTCGGGATCGTAAAAGCGAGCGAGCAATGCGGAGAGTGTTGTTTTTCCGGAACCGGTTGGGCCGACGAGCGCGACGATGCTGCCAGCCGGGACGGAGAAGCTGATGTCCTCGATGACTTGCTTGCCGGGTTCGTAGCCGAAAAAGACCCGGGAGAATTTGACGGCTCCACCGCCCGGGCGAAGCGGCATGGCGTCAGGAGCTTGCGGCGTTGCGTCCGGGCAATCGAGGATTTCAAAAAATCGGTCGCTGCTGACGACGGCTTTTTGGTACGCATCGCTGATGACGTTGATCTGCTGAAGGCGCGTGAGAATCTTGTTCATCGCGACGCCGAAGAAGACGAGATCACCGAGGTTCAGCACGCCGCGTTGAACGAAGATGGCTCCGAGGCCGAAAAGCATGATGTTCGTCGCCGTGGCAATGCCGCGGATGGCGGGTGTCATCTGCTGCTGAAGGCGCGCACCGTCGAGGAGTTTTTGCAGCAGCGTTTCGCAACTCGCTTTGAATTTCTTCTTCTCGAGTTCTTCTGTTGCAAACGCCCGGACGACGTGCACGCCCGCAATATTTTCCGTGAGCAACTGAATCATCCCGTCGGACGCGGCCATTTGCGCTTCGTAAACGGGGCGCGATTTAATCGCAAAATAGCGGATCGTGAAAAACCAGATCGGCAGTGACAATGCCGCGTATCCAGCAAGGGTGGGGGAGCGGTAGAGCAGCAAACCGAAGTATCCGATCAGCGTGAGAACGATGTCGATCGACGATTGCAATCCGACGACTACGAACTGGCGGACATTTTGAAGATCCGTCAGTGCTCGATTGATGAGTTGGCCGGTCGAGTACTGATCGTAGAAAGAAAAGCCAACGCGTTGCAGCCTATCATATACGGCTTCGCGCATATAGTAGACCATCGACATGCTCTGCCACGTGCTGCAATATGTCTTGGCCCAAACGAAAATGCCGAAGATGACCCGTGCGACGAGAAGCCAGATAAGTGAGATAAAGAGTGCGTGGCCGGGAGTATCCGGCGTCGTCAGCCACGCCCAGACGCTCTCGGGCGAAACAGGGCTGCTGCGCTCGAAGGCGAGATGCTGGACGACATCGACGGCCGGCTTGAGCAGGTAATCCGCAGCGACCTCCGCAGCGTTGCAGGCGACGAAGACGAGCGCAGTGACCGCGACCTCGAATTTGACGGGCAGCATGAACGAGAACATGCGCTTGATGAGCAGCCATTGCGCGCGAATCCCGTCTGATTTTTTTCGATGGGGAGTACTCACTCAGCTAGTGTATATATTGGAGTTCAATAATTCAAGATGCGCGACGCGGGACGGAGTAGTTAACTCGATGATACAAATGGAGCGGCAAAGGTTCACTTCGAAAAATTCGATACGGATGTTTCGATGTTTGAATGATCGGATACCTTCCGCCAACGTTCATCGCCTCCCATAAAAAACGCACCGGCCATCCCTGGCCGGTGCGTCCATCCCTGCGCGATGTATTTCGTTCGGACGTCTACTTCTTATCCGTCACGTCCTTGAAGTCCGCATCGATCACGTCGCCGTCCGGCTTCTTGGCTCCCGGCGTCGGACCTTCCGCGCCACCGGCTGGGCCTTCTGGCGGCGGGGCGGCTTTGTAGACTTCTTCGGCCATCTTGTGGCTTTCGGCTTCGAGCTTGCTGACGACCGCGTCGAGCTTGTCTTTCGGAGCGTCTTCTTTCAACGCCGCGCGAACTTCCTCGATTGCCTTCGTGATGTTTTCCTTCACGCCGGAGCTGATCTTCGCTTCGTTTTCCTTGATGAACTTCTCCGTTTGGAAGCAGAGCTGATCGGCCTTGTTCTTCGACTCAATTACCTCGCCTTTCTGCTTGTCTTCTTCCGCATGAACGGCCGCTTCGTTTACCATCCGTTCAATCTGGCTCTTGTCCAGTCCCGACGATGCCTTAATCTCGATCTTCTGTTCCTTGTTCGTGGCCTTGTCCTTCGCGGTCACGTTCAAGATTCCATCGGCGTTGATGTCGAATGTCACTTCAACCTGCGGCACACCGCGCGGCGCGGGCGGAATTCCGGTCAATTGGAATCGTCCCAGCGTGCGGTTGTCCGCAGCCAATTTGCGTTCGCCCTGCAGAACGTGAATGTCCACCGCGGGCTGGCTGTCCGCGGCCGTCGAATACGTCTCCGTCTTGCGGTGCGGAATCGTCGTGTTGCGCGAGATCATCGTCGTCATCACGCCACCCAACGTTTCCACTCCCAGCGACAAAGGCGTCACATCCAGGAGAACGATGTTCTTGAGCGACGGATCTTGCGCCAGAACCGCAGCCTGAATCGCCGCGCCAATCGCGACGACTTCGTCGGGATTGACGCCCTTGTGTGGTTCCTTGCCGCCGAAAATTTCTTTGCAGATCGCCTGGCACTTCGGCATGCGCGTCGATCCGCCGACGAGCACCACTTCGTCAATGTCGGCCGCCTTGATGCTCGCGTCTTTCATCGCGCTCAATACCGGTCCGCGCAGCCGCTCAAAGAGAGCATCGCAGATCGTTTCGAACTTCGCCTGCGTCAACGTCTGAGTCAGATGTTTCGGCACGCCGCCGACCGCCGTGATGTATGGCAGATTGATCGTCGTCTGCGGCATCGTCGAAAGATCGCACTTCGCCTTTTCGCACGCTTCCGTTAAACGCTGCAACGCCATCGGGTCCTTGCGCACATCCACGCCGCTGGTCTTCTTGAATTCATCCGCCACGAAATCGACAATGACGCGATCCCAATCGTCGCCGCCCAAATGCGTGTCGCCGTTCGTCGAGAGCACTTCGAAGACGCCGTCGCCGACATCGAGAATCGAGATGTCGAACGTGCCGCCGCCCAAATCGAAGATCGCGATTTTTTCGTTGGTCTTCTTATCGAGACCATACGCCAACGCCGCCGCCGTCGGCTCATTCAAAATGCGCTTCACATCCAAGCCCGCGATCTTGCCCGCTTCTTTCGTGGCCTGGCGCTGAGAATCATTAAAATAAGCCGGCACCGTAATGACCGCTTCAGTGACTTCTTCACCCAAATACGTTTCAGCGCTTTTCTTCAAATCTTGCAACACCATCGCCGAAATCTCCGGCGGGTAATAGCGCTTATTATCAATGTCCACCTGCACGAGGTCTTCCGATCCACCGACCACCTTATAAGGGACCAGCTTCTCTTCGCTGCCGACTTCCTTGTGGCGTCGACCCATGAAGCGCTTGATACTGAATACAGTGCGAACCGGATTCGTGACAGCCTGGCTTTTCGCCGCTCGGCCAACGATGCGCCCATCATCCGTAAAGGCGACGACGGACGGCGTCAGGCGCGATCCTTCGGCATTGACAATCACTTTCGTCTCTTTGCCTTCGTGAATCGCGACGACACTGTTGGTCGTACCCAAATCGATTCCAATAATTCTTCCCACAGTCGTCTCTCCTTGCGTGTGCCGCCGTCGGGTTAGAACGAATCCACTTTGAATTCGGCCAAAACCGCCTTCAAAGCCCTTTCGTCTGCTCTCTTCAATCGCATAGAAAGCAAACCCTACGCCATGACACCCTTTGCAAGAACCAGTTGTAACTCATTGATATTTAGTGCTTTAAATATTTTGATTCCTTCCATTTTTCCCACTCAACAGACCCATTTCTCCAGAAATTAGGTCAATTTGACATAACAAGATCCGCGACCGCAAAAGTGAGATAATCGCGCATACGATCACTGACCCGTTCCCTAAATTGCACGTATGTGCATTATAACTATATATCGTTTAGCACGATTCAAAATACCCAAAAAATACTCTAGAGCATTTCACGATTGGATGTATCCACAAGATTTGAACCAATTCAAAGCGTCAGAAGCGGACACGGTACTGAGCGCCGCTTCGATGGCTTGCCACAGAGTTTCTTTCGTCCGTGCTTTTACTTTGCGCAGGTAGGCTTTGACTTTCGACCACATTTTCTCGATCGGATTGAGGTTACAGACATGTCTATTGCGCAAGACGCTGCGTTCGCCGGTACAACGCAATCGCAGCCAACAATTCGCGACCAAGTGCTAGCCATGGCCGACAGAGGCGACATGAACGGCGTCGTCGATGCGCTCGCTTCGGATTTAGGTTACGTTTTCGATGACAAGGAAAAGCCCGAGCTTGTCCGCGCAGCTATCAATGCTAACGCTGCGCAAAGCGGTACCGCTGGCATCATTGACGCGGTTCTGGGCCAGGCGCTGACGTTCGATGCGGAATTGTTACTGTGTTGCCAGGCGCGGATTCGCAGTGCTATGAAACACGATTCCAAACGTTGTGGCTACTTGATGGGGCCGAACGAAAATATTATCGAGGAAGATTTGCCGCGTCTTGCCCGGCTGGAAGACCGGATCGTCATGCTTTCGAAGACAATCGCAACAGTGAAGCACACACTGTCTATCCGCGAAGCGCCCATCACGAAACCCAAGCGGCGTGGCAACATCATTCCGATCAACAGCGTTCAACGCGGGGTGGCCAATGAATGACCGAGCCGACGACATTCCACGTGAGTTGCTGATCGAACTTGAAACCCTGCGCCCGATTATTGAACAGCAAGGCGTGGTTCAGTTACATCACGGTGACGACCGCCGGCCAACATACCGACTCCGTTTCCGCGAGTTTGATTCCCACGCCGGCTTGACCCGTCACCGCAGCGTTCCTCTGGGAAGCAGTCCTATCGTTGTACAAGCTGTCGCGGAACTCGTACGACTTTGGCAGGATGAGTTTCAAGCCGGCGAGCAACATGTCGGGGCGCAATCGTTATTGGAAACGATAGCCCCACCGTCGGTAACACCCATCGATCCCGCGCGGGAACTTGCACAGGAATTAGCAGGCGGCGGTCGGCGGCGGCGCAATCAAATCGGCGAGTGGTTCGACAAGGCGCTGA
>JANXLS010000706.1 GCA_025355035.1 Planctomycetota bacterium
CAGCCCCTTGACAATGTATTCCGCTGCCTGAGTCAGCATCCCATCCACGTCACTCTTGGAACGCTTCGGCACCTTGCCCGTCTTGCCGGCCTTCTTGGCAACATTACTAGCATCTGGCAAGCTGCTCATTCGGATGGTGCGCAATACCTTGTAGTCTTCCAAAAGGCCGATAATGACGTCATCCACGCGGAAACCAGGTAACCAGTTTTCTTTGAATTCGCGCTGAGCGTATTCGACGAGTTTACAGACAATCTGTCTGTCATTGTTCGAAACCGCATTGTCCGGAATACTCGACATCGGCGGTTCGCTGATCGCTGGGATGGGCGCCGCGCTGGTGCCACTCCCTTGCGGTCGCGGTTCTTGAATGGACGGTGCCGCTTGTGGGCAATCAGCACTCGGATCTTCCTCTTCATCATCGCCGGCCAATCGCGCGCCTTCGCGCTCCATCGCCTTCTCTTTTTCCGAACGCTCTTCAGCTTCCACGCGCTTTTCGGCGACCGCTTCGGCGTGTTTTTCGTCGCCGGCAGCTTCCCGCAGGTGCGACAGGATCCAACCGCGCAACGCTTTTTCGCTGATCAACCGCGCGTTGGTTTCCGGAAATAATCCGATCGTGACCACCTCTTTTTCGAAGCAGGCCGTCAAACACTTGATTTGATTTTCAGGCGTTTCTCGCGCAATCAATACCGCGTGAGACTCGCTGATTTCGCCATTGATCAGCGAGTCTCGCACGTCCGGAATCAGTTTAGCCAGCGACATCTGATTCATGATCGTGCGCACGTCGTCCGCCATGCCCAGAGCCGCCGCCATCGCCGCCACGCTCGCATGGCCCCCCAATTCCATCTCGCGCACATAACCGGCGCCGCGTTCGATCGGATTGACGTCCTCGCGCGCGAAATTCGCAACCAATCCCTTGCGATGCGCCGCGGCCAGGTCATCCACCGTTGACACCAACGCCATCACGGCTTTCGCGCCATTCAGATTCAACGCGCGAAAACGCCGCTCACCGTCGTACAACTGGAACAGCGCCCCGTCGCCCGTTTCGAATGGGTGACACAACACCGGAGCCAGCTGGCCCTCTTGATCCAACTGCGAGGCGAATGCAGACAGCTTGACCGGATCGAACGTCTTGCGCGCATTGTCCGGTGACGATCGGATCAGTTCCACCGGAATAGAGTGCAACCCCGATGTCACCCCGCTCCAATCCACCCCGTTCGCAGACGTCTGTACATCAATCTTCTTGCTCATAATCAGAACCTTTAATGTGTTATCTTAAAAGAGTTTTTTCAATGACACAGCCTCGGCTAACAGCGCCGAGGCTTCCCTCCAAATCTTGCTAAATTATATTGATTCATTGAACAAACGCTGGTTTTGGCTTGGCAATGTAGAGTGCGATTTCGGGTTCATTAAACTTGGGCTCTGGCACTTTTGCGCGTTGATTTGTAGGTAGTGACGCCCACTCATCGTACTTAGCTTCGAAGGCTTCCCGGCGTGCCGCCATGGCTGAGCGGTCTACTGTATTTTTAGCCAGCGCTATGGCTTGATCGGTGTCCCAATTGCGCACGGTCAGATAGTCCGGGTCTGTCGGCTTCAGGCCTCGCCGGGCGTTGTATTCCGCAAACGTTTCGTTTGCGATCGTTTCGCGATCAGCGACAAAGTGTGGGTCAG
>JANXLS010000708.1 GCA_025355035.1 Planctomycetota bacterium
CTTCGACGACGTTCAACGCGGCTCGTTGGGTTTCGAGCTTCAAGCCGGTTTGAACGCGCTGAGATTCGGAGATGGCCTTCGAATCCGCGGCGAGACTTTCGCGGCGGTATTGGTCTTCGAGTTCCTTGATGCGAGCGGATTCCAGCGCGACATCGTAGCTGATCGCGGCGAGTTCGGCTTTGGTTTGGGCGAGCATCGCTTCGGCGGCTTTGACGGCGCGGGTGCGTTCTGTGGGATGGTCCCACTCGTCCTGTGCGGCTTTGACGTTGGCGTTGTATTCGCAGAGATCGTGTTCGTGATGATGCAGTTCGGCTTCGGCGAAGGCGAGATCGAGCTTGGCGTCTTCGTCGATCAACCGCGCGACGACATCGCCGGATTTGACGCGCTGGCCTTCGAGGACGAGCACTTCTTTGACGATGCCGTCAGCGAGCGCGGAGACGTAAATGGGATATGGATCGGGCTCGACCCATCCGGCAGCTTGAGCGACGATCCCGGCGGAGTCTCCGCCGAGCGCGGTCTTGACAACGACGGGGCTTGTGCGGACGACGGTGGCGGGGATCAGCGTGTCGCGGAGCGCGTAGCCGAGCACGCCGGCGAAACTCAAGAGGATGACGGCGGGCAAAAGGACGCGCGTTTTCCAGCGCGTCGGCGGGAGCGGAACGCCGCCGGAGCCGCCTTCAACGTGAGAGGTGTGCGACAGGACACTGAGGTCCAACACGCGCCCGGGCATGTCGAGCGGAGTGGACGGTTGGGTGGAAAAATGTTGCGTACTCATTATGGTTCTCCTCATTCTGAAAGTGTCAGCGGTTCAAATGGCAAACGACGCAACGCAACCGGGCATCGAACGGGTGTTCGACGTGGCAACATAGCGCGGGCTGAACTCAGATGAGGAAAAAATGGACGCGAAGGTGCAGGGGTACATCAAAGGGTTGCGGCAGGCTGTCGCTGCGGGAGGCGAGGGCGAGCTGAGCGCAGTGGATGCAGGCGGGTGCGCCGAATGCGACGTGTGCACTGGCAAGGACATCGAGATGGGC
>JANXLS010000735.1 GCA_025355035.1 Planctomycetota bacterium
CGATTTATTGTAGAATCAATTCAAGAAGATATACCTGATCAGCCGAATGTTTTTATGCACACGTGAGCCTTTGTGCATTTTGAAGAAATTTGCATACTTAATGCCGTAAATCCTTACAGCGTCCGATAGTGCGAGTGACAAAGGTGAGCCATTATTCTTTCAAGGTGCAGTGTCAGTATGACAGAATTTGTCGTTTTAAACGCAACTAAGCCTCAAGATCAGACCATTCTTAAACAATTTTTGTTAAGAAATGAAATTAATTTTTGGCTCGACTATTGCGCATGTAGGCCGATACTTACAAATCGGGGGGCGTTAAAGTGTCAGGACTAATGATCGACGACAAACGAATGAGTAGCGACGTAATCGTTCTGGATGATGTCGAAAGTTCCCGCGGATTCCAGGAGCGAGCGCTGTTCAAAGCGGGCTACAAGCGAGTCTCCGCGTACGCAGCGCGCCCGATCGACATCAAAGACCACGTCTCGCGTCAGCGCAACGGAAAAGCCGACCTCGTGCTCTTCGGCTTGGATCCGGCCAAAGATGAATCGTGGGACAGTCTCAAGCTCCTACGCCAGGAATTTGAAGGCCCTGTCCTGGCTACCGGTCGCAATCACAACCCCGAAACCCGCGAACGAGCCGAAAAACTCGGCGTCTCGGATTTCCTGTCCATCGACGAATGCGGCGAAGAAGGCTTGGAACTTAAAGTCGAAACCGTGCTCACCACACATCGCATCGATACACTCGTTCAAGAGAACGACAGCCGCACCCAAGAATTGTTCGTTAATATTTTGACAGTGATGGTCAAGATTCTCGAATCGAAAGATCCGTACACACGCTTCCACAGCCACTCCGTTGCGAAATGGTCGCGCATGATCGGTCGCCGGAAAGGTCTAAGCGACGATGAATTGAACCGCCTCGGACTCGCCGCGCTCTTTCATGATTTCGGCAAGATTGGCATCCCCGACGAAATCCTCGGCAAGACCGAACGTCTCACCGAAGAAGAATTCACGGTCATGAAGAAACATCCGACGATTGCGCGCGATCTGCTCGCCTCGCTGGAACCGCTCGGCGATTTATTGCCCGCCATCACGCACCACCACGAACGCTGGGATGGCCGCGGATATCCGAGCAACCTGAAGGGCGAAGACATTCCTCTTTGGGCGCGCATCATCGCCCTCGCCGATTCCTACGACACCATGTCCACGCGCCGCTCCTACAAAGAACCCTTCAGCCGCGATCGTGTTCTCGGCGAACTCGAAAAGTGCAGAGGCACTCAATTCGATCCCGAATTGACCGACTACCTTCTCGCAATCCTCCGTGAAAACGCCTAGGAAATCGTCGTAAGCCGCAGGACGGGCGGCCAGCCCGTCCAGTGACTCATTTCACACGTTCTCCGCGCCTTTGAGAGAGAATTAAGAAGTTCAAACCTTCTCCGCGATTTTGATGCTCTTCGAAGCGCTTCCGGCTTCCGTGTCCGCGAACTTCTCCTGCAATTGAACCAGCCCGGCCTTGGCCATATCACGATCCGTCTTGACGCGCGACGCCGCCCATTCCTGAATCTTGTCCAACATCATCTTGGCCGTCTTCTCTTTCTTCACCTTCGCGTCCGCTTCCAACTTCCCCATCTCCGTCCGCGCCTTCATCGCCTCAGGGTACGGAACATAAGACTTCGCAACCATCTCGAATTCTTTGTACGCTTCCCACTTATGGCTCGCCGTCACCTTCGCCGTCGCGTCCGTCATGTGCTTGGTGATGTCTTCTTTCACGACCGCTTCAAGCTTCAGCGCCGCAGCCTTGACTGTTGCATCACTGGCGTTGACCGCCATCTTAATGCTCGTAATCGCTTGTGTCGTCTGCCCAAATTCCAGCGAACGCCACGCCTTCTTCAAGATCTCCGGTATCTCCTTCGGGTCCATCTTCCACTTCGCGTTTGCCATTTCTTTCTCAACAGCTTCTTTAATCTCGCCAATGTGCACGAACTCGCCCGACGGTTTAATCATCATCGTCTGGTGAATGTTCTGAAGGCTGATCACTGCTTTCAAAGCCGACGATTCGAACGATCGATCCACATCCGCGTAAATTGCCCATTCCGTCTTGACGCCTTTGGCGTACGACGCAACTTGAGTCACCGGATGTCCTGAATTAATTCCTATAAACAACACCGGCTTGTCTTCGAACGACTTGCGAGTCTGATCCAAACTGGGCCAGATTTCATGGCACTTAGGTCACCCCGACTCATAGAAAAAGAGGACCACGATCTTGCCCTTCAAATTGTCGAGCGCGTACGACCCATTCAGCGCCCAAGTGTTGTTGAACGATGGAGCGCCCGTCGCTTCGGCCGCCGCTTCCGTCTCCGGCTCCTTCGGCTTTTCCGGTGTCTTCTTGTCGGCCGCATACACGCTCATCGCCATGC
>JANXLS010000787.1 GCA_025355035.1 Planctomycetota bacterium
GATTGATCAACGCCGACAATTCTGGCAACGCGCCGCTGATCGGGACATCGTTTATCGCGCGAGCGGCTTCGAGCACGATCGCTGGGTCTTTGTCCGTTACGAACAGAGCGATTTCGCTCCGTTCCATGCGACGCATCGCCAACAGCGAAACCATGCGCACCGCGGGGGACGGATCTTTGGCCGCAGCGAGAATCGAATCGAAATCGTTGATCCAAACCAGTGCCATCACGCCCGCGTGGCGCAGGAACGCATCTTTGTCTTCCGCTTCGCGGATCATGGTCAAAATCGCGGGAATCGTTTCGCGTTTTCCGATTTTCCCGAGCGCGTTTGCGGCATGGAATCGGACACGAGCGGATTTTTCCTGGAGCAATTTCACGAGGCCGTCGACCGCTTTTTCGCAGCGCCGTTCGCCCAGCATCTTGGCGGCCTGGCCTTTGATGGCCGTGTCGCCGTCGTCAAGCTGCGAAATCACAGCCTCGATCGCAGAGGGCTGTTTGCGCGCGATCATTTCCAAACCCCACATCGCATGCATTCGGGCGTTCTGACTTTCTTTTTTTGCCAGCACATCTGTAAATGCCTTGATCGATTCCGCTGTCTCTGCTTTATCGACGAGCGCGAATTGTGCTTCTTGCCGAATGCGCAGATCCTGATGCTTCAGCAACGTCGCGAGTTCATCGACACTGCGCTGATCGAAGCCTTCGCCAAGCAGTTTTTTGACTTCCGCAACGATCGGTTCGTTGACGCTTTTTTCTTCGAACAAACGATAGATGCGGCCCTTGCCCGTCTTCGTCCAGCCTTCAACCCAATCCGAAATGTACAACCCGCCGTTGACGCCCCACGCCACATCCGTCGCGAGACAGCCTTCGATCAATATGGCGCGATCGATGATCTCAAACGATGCACCCTTGGGCGCGAGGTTGAAGGAGTGAATCTTCGCCGTAATGCCGCCGGTGAAATCGCAGAGGAAGAAGTGTTCGTTGTAGCGCGAGGGCATTCCCGTGCCCGGATAATACACATTCCCGGACGGCCCAGCGGCGATCAACCCGACCGGGGGCAGCATAAAGCGGGGCTGGTCGGGATTCTGTTCGTGCCACATTTTTTCAGCATTGAACGAACCCAGGGACGTGGTTGTTTTGATGTATTGCCAGCCGATGCGCCAACCGTAATCTCCGCCTTCCACGAGGTACTCCCAGCG
>JANXLS010000789.1 GCA_025355035.1 Planctomycetota bacterium
GCCAGCGCCGTCCCGCCAAGCAATTTGCCAAGCACCATCGCCAACCTCGGAGCGGGCGCCACAAGAACCGATTGCAAAAACCCTTCGCGACGATCTTCAATGATAGAGATCGTCGAAAAAATTGCCGTGAACATCAGGATCATCGTGATCGTGCCCGGAAACAGATACTCGAAATAATGCGTGTCCTCGCCCGATGAAGGTGCCTTGAACGAACCATTCAGCGCCGATCCGAAGAGTACGAAAATGACGATCGGTTGAATCAACGCGCTCGCCACACGATTTCGCTGCCGCAGGAAGCGCACGAGTTCGCGCTTCGCCAGCGAGAACGCCGGCCCGAAAACGCCCGGCGCGGGGGGCGCATCGAACTCCGCCCCCGCTGTGTTCGACATCGGTTCGCTCATGTTATCGGTTGCCCTTCTTGGCGTTCTTCTTGTCTTTCGTGTTCGAATCCGGATCGCTTTCGACCCAGAATTTGTGACCCGTCTTTTTGATGAACACGTCGTCCAGCGTCGGCTTCGAAATCGTCATCGCGTCAATCGCGCCGGGAAATGCCCCTCCCAATTTCGCGACCCATTCGTGTCCCCGTGGCGTTTCGACGCGCAACGTTCCATCAACCAACTCCGCATCAAGCGAAAACTGCGCCGCAATGTTGCGTTTCAACTCGTCCGGCGCACTGGACTGAATCGTGATCACGTCGCCGCCAATCGTTGCGCGCAACTCGTCCGGCTGTCCCATCGCGACAAGTTTTCCCGCGTTCAGAATCGCGATCCGCGAACACTGCGCAGCCTCTTCCATATAATGCGTCGTCAGCAAACTCGTCACGCCTTCATTCGTCGCGAGCTCCTTCAGATACTGCCACATATCGCGCCGCGCCCCGGGATCGAGTCCCGTTGAAGGTTCATCAAGCAGCAACAATTTCGGACCGTGCAACAAACCTTTCGCAAGCTCCACGCGCCGCCGCATTCCGCCTGAAAACGCCTCGACATACTCGTTCGCGCGGTCCCCCAATTTCACGAGCTCGAGCAAGTATGTGATACGTTGCTTGAGCTGCGAACCGCCGAGACCATACAACCGCCCCTGGTGCCACAAATTTTCGTAAGCAGTCAGTTTCTTATCGAGGCTGGGAGATTGAAACACGACTCCGATACGCCGTTGAACTTCGCGCGGTTGCGTCAAAAGATCAAAACCGAAGAGGGTGACTTTTCCAGACGTGGGACGAATGAGCGTGGAGAGGATGCGGAATGTGGTCGTCTTGCCGCCGCCATTGGGACCGAGCAATCCGAAAATTTCGCCCTTGCTTGCGGCAAAACTCAAGTGGTCCAGGGCAAGCCGTTCGCCGTACTTGTGGGTCAAATTTTCGACACTTACAATAGGTGTGCTCTGCATTTCGGCTTTCTTGTCCTGGTGTCCAGTACGCTAAATGCGCTGAATCCTTCGCCGGCTATTTCGCACGTGATCGAGGCGCAGTCGCCGGAACATGTTCATGTAACCTGTGACGGCGACTGCAACGAAGAGCACGTGCGAAAGAGCCAAGAAGGATTTAGCGTACAGGACATTAAGCGCGGAGCCGCCCGGAAGCGGCTTAAATAGTCACCGCGTGATCGACAACCGCTCTCAAACGTGCGTGGCTTTGCCTAAAAAATTTACTTCGATTCTTTGTGCTCCGGCGCGTGTTCAGCGACCTTCAATGCGGAGTGATCGCCGTCGTGGTGGAACTGCCCGTTGGCAATGTCCGGAACCAACGCCGTGATCAGCACGGCAACAAGCACAAAGGGAGCCAGTGCGATCGCCACAATCGGCCGCTTCTCGTATTTCAAGTGCATGAAGAACAGCATGACCAGAGACGCTTTGAACGCCGCGATCAAAATCGCCAGCGACACATTCGCACCCTTGCTACCCAAATTAACGAATGACGCACCGATCGTAATTCCCGTGAACA
The DNA here is from genome assembly GCA_025355035.1 of Planctomycetota bacterium. GTDB lineage: Bacteria > Planctomycetota > SZUA-567 > H5-PLA8 > H5-PLA8 > JANXLS01. Next base: position 1,940 of record JANXLS010000789.1, read on the forward strand.
CAACCAGCGTTCCGAATATCAAATAGTACGGAACCGCCGGATGTTCGTGGTGTTCGGTGTCGTGGCTTGCATGTGAATCAGACATTTTTAGATACTCCAGTTGCATTGTGGTGCAGGCGTCCAGCCTGCATATTTCGATTTCCGTTTCATGATTCAGGCGGGACGCCTGCACCACAAGGAATCCCTTAGGGCCTGTAAAAT
>JANXLS010000806.1 GCA_025355035.1 Planctomycetota bacterium
GACAGCGGCCGTTTCGTTGGCGGCCATGCGGCTGCGGAGCAAATTCGGAATCGCGATTGCGGCGATAATGGCAATAATGGCCACAACAATCATCAATTCAATCAGCGTAAAACCCTTGCTCTTCATAATGCTCTTCTCCTATAAGGTGCGGCAGCCACACTTGAGTGGGCTCCGGCGACGGTTTATATTACTCTTCAAGAACCGACACGATCGATTCTTTATCCTGATTTCTTCTGTAGCTACCTAAGTGCCAACTCAAAAAATTTAGTAACTATTTTGATGAAGTATGTTGTAATGCTCGGAATTGAAATGGATTATAAAATTTTCATTCTGTGCTGATAACCGTCCCCACACCCGTAGTTTCAAATATTGTCAGTCGGGACTTAAAAAAATGGTCACTCGAATTCGACGTGTCTAACAAAAATTGGATTCGAAGCGCAGACTTCGATTCAGAATTCGCGGCAAGGTGAAAATAAGTTCCGCAATGAACAAACGCTCAATTTCCAGCGATTTCAAATTGACATCCACTCTCCTCTGTAGTCCGATGCGTGTATGAGTGAGCCCAAAGCGTTAATTCTCGGTATCGAGTCTTCCTGCGACGAAACCGCTGCTGCAGTCGTGGCGGGGGGAACGACAATTCTGTCGAACATCGTGGCCAGCCAGTTCGATCTCCATCGCCCGTTTGGTGGAGTGGTTCCGGAAGTTGCGGCGCGGGCGCACTGCGAATGTATCACCGCACTTGTGGACGAAGCGCTAGCCACGGCGGGCGTGCGGGGCGAGCAACTCTCAGCGATCAGTGTTGTCAATCGTCCGGGCCTGGTCGGAGCCCTTCTCGTTGGCATCGCCGCGGCCAAATCACTCGCGCTGGCTTGGGACAAACCGTTAATCGGTATCGACCATATTCTTGGGCACGTTTACGCTCCGGCGCTTGCCGGCTTGTCGCGTTATCCGCATGTCTCGTTGATCGTCTCTGGCGGTCATACCAGTCTGTACCGAGTGACTTCGCCGACGGACATCGCTACGCTCGGCCAGACTTGTGACGACGCTGCGGGTGAAGCGTTTGACAAAGTCGCGAAGATGCTCGGCCTCGGATTCCCGGGTGGTCCGGCATTGGCGGCTGCAGCACTCCCTGTAGTTGGGGAAGGTCGAAACCTATTCTCCCACATTGTCACGTCGTCGCGCGCTCATGCCGGCGCAGCTGACAATCCGTTGGATTTCTCGTTCTCTGGATTGAAGACGGCCGTTTATTACCATCTGCGCGGAACGACGCGCGGACACGGTGAGCTCCGAACCATCACGCCGCTTGAACGCGAACAGGTCGCAGCCAGTTTCGAAGAGGCCGCGTGCCTCATCATGGCCGAAAAAGCACTTGCGGCCTGTCGCAGAGAAGGCATCGATACGCTTACCATCAGCGGCGGCGTCGCGTGCAACAAGCGCCTCCGAGAAATCGTGACGATGCGAGCCGCCCGCGAACGCAAACCCGTCACCGTCTTCTTTCCGCCCCCATCGCTCTGCACTGACAACGCCGCCATGAGCGCAGGACTTGCCTACCATTACTACGCAAAGGGACAATTCAGTGAACTGGATCTCGACGCCGATTCCACACCGAAGCGGGCGAAAGCTGTTTGAAGCATCAACACGACGTGCATTTATTTCAAATCGTCAACGTTGATTCTTGAACCATTTTTTTAGATTTAGTCGAA
>JANXLS010000809.1 GCA_025355035.1 Planctomycetota bacterium
GACAGCGGCCGTTTCGTTGGCGGCCATGCGGCTGCGGAGCAAATTCGGAATCGCGATTGCGGCGATAATGGCAATAATGGCCACAACAATCATCAATTCAATCAGCGTAAAACCCTTGCTCTTCATAATGCTCTTCTCCTAGAGTTGCGGCAGCCACACTTGAGTGGGCTCCGGCGACGTGTTTTATATCAATCGTGAACCGAACAATTCGGTTCTAATTTCCATAGATGTAAACAGCAATGTCTGAGCCAAAGCGAAAACATGACTCAATAAATACATTGAATCATTTATAACTATCGTTTGTTTATGATTTTAAAAAATACGAACGTTGAGTTGAGAGAATGAAAGAACCTGACATGTGACAAAACCTGTCAGGACCGCCGGTGATCCTTGCGACAAAAAATGAGATTGCAGGGCGCGATTTTGATTTAACGGCACTTATTACTCCGCTACTTTAAATTTTGTCAGTCCATCATTCATGGTTCGTTGAGAATCACCTTCAAACGCGCCTGCGCCCGATCATACGCCAAACTACTCGTTGGAATGACTGCATAAACCGCGCGTGCGTCCGTGAAGCGTTTGAGTTGCTCCAAACAGTTTCCCTTTAAGTAGAGCATCTCCGGCGTGAGCTGCGGCAACGAGGCCGCGCGGACGCAATACTCCAACCATGCCAACCCATCGTCCGCTCGCCCCCTGAGTAATTCCATGCGCGCCATCGCTGCACACGCCGCTGGAATATTGTACGGTTTCTGAGGCTGTTTCAGTTCCGTCAACAGAGCTGGATACGCAAGGTCCACACGCCCCAATCGCTCCAATGTCACACCCACCAGAAGTCGCACGCGCCCCGGATCGAGCATCCGATCGAAATCCGGACACGCCTCGCAGAGCTGCAAATGCGCCAGGACTGCTTCACGAGTCGTCCGAATCATCCCCGAATCGCCCTTGCCTGACAGTTCGTTTAAATCGGCAACTTGCGATAACGTCAGCGCGTGGTGCATCTGCGCGTAACTCGATTGCGGTTGCTTCCTCACGCCGTCACTTTGCAACTCGTAATCGTTGCGATAAACGCCGCTTCTCAGCACAGCCATCGCTGCAACGAAAACGCTGGCTCCAATCGCCGCATACTGACCCATTTTGCGGTGTGAACTCGCCGCATCGTTCGACCAAAGGCGCACCTTTTCATATGTGCGCACAGCTGTCTCCGCTGCAATCAGCACAATCGCCGGAAGCGCAAAGTATGCATATCGATCCTGCATCAAATACGGAATCGGAACGAGGTTCAACGCCGGCCCCAACGTACCGAAAAACCAACCCCACAAAAAAACCGTTCGCCAGCGCTGCGACGAAATCCAAATCGTCCCCGCCAGCATTGCCACCAGCGTGGCCAGCCGCGTCCAGAAAAACACACTCGCCAGCGTCGTCACGATCGGACTGTAATAAAAAATGCTCAGCCCTGATGGAATCACCGAATTGTAAATGTACTCCGTCACAATCGGCACATCCGTCAGCGCCACCGTCCACAGACTCCCGCCCGCCAGCGTCACCGTCGACGAATCGCACGTCCTGAAATTCAGCTTCGCGAGAAAGACGATCAATCCTGCGCATCCAGCCCACAGCAACACCGTCGGTACGATGTTCGGCGGTGTGATCGCCGCTCGTTCGCCGCTCGTCACCACGTCGCTGCGTCGCTGCACAAACTCCCACACTTCGTAAACAAAATAGACCGGTAAAAATCCCGCCGCGTTGGGCTTGCTCAGCATCGCCAATGCAAACAACCCGCCCGTGGCCAGCGCCCGGCACCACGTGTTCCGCACTCCGCCAAAATAAACCCACAGCGACGCAAATCCAAAAAACGCCGCCAGCACATTCTTTCGCTCGGAAATCCAACACACCGACTCGCACGCCGCTGGATGCAACGTCCACGCGGTAGCTGCGAAGAGACTCATCCATCGGCCCACGCGCAGATGCAGCAGCGCCCGCCACAAAAAGATTCCGGCGAGAACGTGCAGCAGGAGCGAATGAAATCGAACTCCCGGAGCAGCCTTCGAACGCTGAATCGGCGCTGGTGGAACGCTCTCGAAAAAATATCGGTCCAATCGATAGCTCAACACAACGACTGGAAAATAAGTATTCTTGGAGACCTTCGCAAAATCCTTCCACGGCGAGTCCAGCAAAACCAACTCATGATTGTAATGCGCGCCATCATCATACTCCAAAAACCCCGCCGAATAGCACCCCGCCACCAACGCCGGTGCCAGCAGCACAATCAACAGCGCGTCCCGCCACGGAGCAAGCTTGGGATTTTCCGACGATTCGATCACGCGTTTCGCTCTCCAAATTAAAGCAGATCAGCCGTGAAGAATATCGGCATTTTTAAACGGGACTATCGCACATAAATCTCCATGCACAAACATCCCAGTGCCGTCTGCCCGACTCGCCCCCAGTCACGCGCCGCATCACCTTTTACATCCCAGCTCCCAGCGTAATCGCCGTCTTTGCGTTGGTTGTCGAGCAGCGCTTTGTTTTTGGCGTCGGACCACGTTCTCCACATAGTGTTGTCGCCCAACGCGTCCACGAAATAGGCATTCCCTTGCTGGAACGTACACAACGTGGCAATGTACCAATAATACACGTCCACGTTTTCCGTCTTCTCGTTCCAAACCGGCAATCCGCTTTGCTCGACAACATGCGCAACCGTCGAATGCAAATCTTCTTTTTTCCATCCCAAAAATTGCCGGCACAAACACCCAATCGCCGTCATACGATGCGCCGGATGTCCGTTTCCGACGCGTTGATCTTTTCGATACCAGTAGTCCGACGGACCGATCTCCTCGCCTTTCGGTTTCTCCAATTTGTGATCCACCGAATCGAGGTACTCGATGATCGGATCAAACGCACCGTGCGGCACTTTCAGCCCAGCTACTTTTGCTGACTTGAGCGCCATGACGTTCCATCCGACAATCGGCGTCGTGACTGTCGAATCCAGTGTAAACGTCTGTTGCCCTTGCGCATCCAGAGCGCCCCTCTTAAGGGGATAAACCTCCGTGCAATACGTCACCGCCCATTGCGCCGCCGTTTTCGTCTCCGGTTTGTTTGCCATCGCAGCCGATTCTCCCAACGCCAACATCGCCATCGCCGTAGCGTATGCTTCGTTCTCAACGCCCGCGTCATCGGTCGTCTCAAATACTTTACCGGACGCGTTCTGCCTACTTTTCAACCACTCCACAGCCCGCCTAACGTTGTCTTTGTCCCCGCCCACTTTTTCCGAATGCCCGGCCCCCAAAAAGGCCAGCAGAGCGAGACTCGTCACCGCCGTATCCGTCTTTTTTTCGGCGCCATATTTCTTCGAATCCCAATGTCCATCTGCTTCCTGATGGTACGCCAACCATTTTAATCCATCCTCGTTGGCTTGCACCCTATTGAAGCTCAAACAGATCGCAATCGAAAACCCGACCATCCTCATTCGCATCGTTTTATCCCTTTAAAAGTTTCCCTATCTTTGAAACGAATCCGCTCCGAACAACTTGCACGGTTTATGTCTTCCAATACGATTCCGCTCACTCCGACACATTTCAAAAAGGAACTTCCGCGTGTCAAACCCATCGCCTGCTCCGTATGGTCTGTGGAAAAGTCCGTTGAATCCCAAAAGCCTCGCGCAAGGTCAGCGACTGGGTGATGCGCTATGGGATACCGATGGCAAAACGCTCGTCTGGCTTGAAGGCCGCGGCGAGCGTGGCGCGCTGGTCGCGTCGCGGCTCGATGGCGACGCTCCGCGCGATCTCACGGACGAACTCTCGGTCCGGGCGCGCGTGGGTTACGGCGGCGGGGATTTTACGGTTGCCCACGGTTTCGTTTATTTCGCATCCGGCGGCCAACTCTACCGCCGATCCCTCGCAACCGGGGCCGCTCGGCCTATCACACCGCCCTTCGGACAGATAGCGTCACCCACCGTTTCGCCCTGCGGAAATTTCGTCGTCTATGTGTTCTCGCACAACCGCTGCGACGGTCTGGCCATCGTCGATTCCGAAGGCAAACACTGGCCCCAGAAAATCGCCGAAGGACATGATTTCTACATGCAGCCCACGTGGAGTCCCGACGGCAAAAGCCTCGCTTGGGTCGCGTGGGATCATCCCAACATGCCCTGGGACGGCACCGAAACCTACCTTGCCGACGTCGTGCTGAATGACAGCGAATTGCCCGTGCTCAAGAATGTTCGAGGCATCGCTGGGGCCGCCGACATCGCCACGCTTCAACCCGAATTCTCTCCCGACGGAAATTTCCTCGCCTACCTCAGTGACGAAGGCGGCTGGCACAATTTCTATCTCTACGATTTGAAGCAGCAAACGATACGTTGTCTATCCGACGAACGCGCTGCCCAATTCGGCGAACCCGCGTGGCAACAAGCCCAACGCGTTCATGCCTGGACGAAGGATTCGAAGTACATCATTCACGTCCGCAACGAACGCGCGTTCATGTCGCTTCACCGTCTCGAAGTCGGAACGAACGTCTCTGTGCCCCTCGCCAATCCCGAGAGCTACTCGCAATTCTCGCAACTCACGCTGAACCCCGTCGACAATCGTCTCGCGTTCGTTGCGTCGTCCGGAACCCAACCCGCGCGCATAGTCGTAAAAAATCCGGACGGCGACGCACCCTCCGTGATCGTCAAACGCGGCACCGGCGAAAGTATCGCGCCCAGCGCGTTGATTGCTCCCCGCCCCATTTCCTGGCGCGGAACCGATGGCATCGAAATCCACGGACTGCTCTACTCGACCCAACGCGACGACGTCGGCGGTTTGCCGCCCGCCATCGTCCGCATCCACGGCGGCCCGACAGCACAATCGCGCGCGATCTACAGTGCCGACATCCAATTTCTGGCGACGCGTGGCTACACGGTGCTCGACGTCAACTACCGCGGCAGCACTGGCTACGGCCGAGAATACATGAACGACTTGCGCGGCAATTGGGGCATCCACGATGTCAACGATGCCGTCAGCGCCGCCCGACATCTTGGTGACAGCGGGCTCGTTGATGCCAAGCGCCTCGTCATCATGGGCGGAAGCGCCGGCGGTTTCACCGTCCTCCAAACCCTGGTCACGCACCCGCGACTCTTCAAGGCTGGAGTTAATTTGTACGGCGTTTCAAACCAATTTGCTCTCGCCATGGAGACCCACAAATTCGAAGAGCGCTACACCGACTCCCTGATCGGCCCGCTCCCCGAAGCCAGCGCCCTTTACCACGAACGCTCGCCCGCCTTCCACGCCGACCGGATCGTGGACCCCATCGCCATCTTCCAAGGCGAAATTGATGAAGTCGTGCTCAAGAACCAATCCGACTTCATCGTCGAATCGTTAAAGTCGCGCGGCATCCCGTACGAATACCACGTCTTTGCGGGAGAAGGCCACGGGTGGCGCAAACCGGAAACGATCGAAGCCTACTTCACGGCGCTTGAAAAATTTCTGAAGCAGCATGTTGTGTTCTCCTGATTTACGGCTTTTACAGCTTTAACATCGAATAACGCGAATTTACGCGGATAGACGCGAATAAGGGCTTAAAGGTTTAAGAATTTTAGATAGCTGGGGTTTGGGCGCTAGAAAAGGGTGACGTGCGTTTGGATTGGGAGAAGGAGGTCAGAAACCTCAAAATTCGGCGGCTTCGCGCGAGAAAAATGACTTTTACTCTCGCGGCAAAATATAATCCGCCAGATTCGCCGCCAAAATCGACGATTCGTTAGAGGCCAAAAACGCCAGAGCGCCTTCTTTTCCGACGCGGTGCTTGCAATAAAAAAGCAGATCGATCAGCTCATCCACATCGCTGTGAAACGGTCCGGCCGCATGTCCGGGATGGCAGCATGGCATCGGGCTCGGCCAATCCAGACACAACCCGTCCCAAGGCAAATTGCTCAAGATCGCGTCGATCGTTTTCTTGCGATAATCCAACCAGCCCGATCGAAGACACATCAACCCGCCCAACTCTCCCTGCCCGCTCCACGTGTGAACCACGTCCAGCGACCGCGCGGCGGTGTGCATCCAATCCCGCGCGTGGAGTTCATACGCGTGCGTCGCCGGATGCAATTCATGCGTCGAAACGTAGGGGACAATCTGGATGCTGCAACGATGACAGGACTCGATCAACGCATGCAGCGCCGCCATGCCGTCCGCAGCATAAGGAGCCACTGCGCCATTGCGCCAAAATTCAGTGCCATCGCGATAGTCGTCTCTATAACAGATGAACTCGACGCCTTCGGCCGCCAATTGCTCGATCTGCGCATCCGTTGTATGCGGATTCGTCACGAAAACATGGCGCAGCGGTTTCTTTACCGTCGAGCGCGGTTTCACTTCATTCAACGCGATCCCAAGGCGCAGCGTCGTCGTCCCCTGCACGCGCGTTTTCATCCGCCGAAACCCCATGCAATACGGACCCAGTCCAATCGACGCCCCGACCGCGTCATGCCCAATTCGAAAGTTCCCAAGCCCCATATCCAGTTTGAATCCGCAGTCCCACTGAACCAGTTCCGATCCTGGAAAAAGCTCCAACCCTTCGACGCCGCGCTCAAAGCACGAAATTTGCAACGGTGTGAAGCGCGACAAAAACGGCGTCGGATTCGTGTTCTGTTTCAAATCCAACCACGTCCGTCCACCCAACAAATCCGCGCTGCCCGCCTGCGTCGGATGAAATCGAGCATACGCGTCTGTCAACCCCGATCGCAACGGCACACCGAACGCACGAACTTCCACGGCGCCCGGGCAACCGCACTCCGACATGATCTGCAACGTCGTCCAAATCAACCCGTGACCACAATACTCCGTCCGACGCCGAAACCCGATCGGAACCGATTCGCCCAGCACATTTCGGTACGTTCCTTCAGCAACAACCGCCACGGTCCCGCTCGCTGGGTGCTCGACGCTGATCCGCGCCTCAGAATCGTTCGACTCTGCGTAATATCCGAGCGGATCTGCCGAATTCTCCTCGGTGCGAGCAAACCGGATCGCGCTCGACACCGGACCGCGCAATAAATTCTTCTGCGATCCATTTTTGAAAACGAGCGAGTTCCAAGCGCCCCCGGCCCTCTTTAGGTGCTCGATCTCCCAGTAATCCGAATGGACGCGGATGCATTCGTCTGTATCTTCGACTCGAGCTGAATTCATTCAATACGGTTCCAAGGTTGCCGATGTTTCTCCGTCTATGTTAACGCAATGAGAAGCTTCGCGAGCACATTTTAAAAGTTCCAAAACTTCGTCACGATCCGGGCTTTGTCCGGTGTACCTCTTGTATGGATTAAAACCA
>JANXLS010000811.1 GCA_025355035.1 Planctomycetota bacterium
TTATTCCGTTAATAACGAGGATGTTGAAACGTCGTCGAGCGCTCCGCTAACGAAATCGAATTTCCATCAATATGAGGATTATTCGGTCTTGAAATTCAAGTAGTCTTTTTTTCTTGGCGTTCACGTCGCTTCCGTATGCCCCAACACCTCGCGCGCGAACTCCTTTGAAAACGCAATCGGTCGATTCGGACCGCTGCAATTGAAGACAACGCCGTCGCATGCCGACTCGCCGACCCATTTACACAAAAATTCGCCGCTGTAAAGTGTCACGTCAATGGGCTTGCCACCGTGTTGGTCGAAGACATACGCGTTAAGCGCATCACTGAACGTAAACGCAGTGAGAAGTTTTCGGCCTTTGTCGTCCGGCGCGGGCAAGGGCGCGAATTGTCCGTCGGGCGTCTGTATGACCGGCACGATGTAGTTGCTGTAATTTCGAATGGTCTTCCAACTCGCTTCGTTTTGAAGAACGCTCGACAACGCACGTTCAACTTCGATCGCTTCGCCCCACGTGGTCAATTCTGGAAGCAGCTGCTTCGGAAACGAAATGGACTCTGGCGCGCACGGATTGACACTGATGCTGTCAACCGATCCAGCCAGCATCGCCAGAATTTTACTCCCCGGCAGATGCAAGTATTCGTCAGGAACATTCTTGTCGCCGAATTCGTTCTGCGCAATCTTATAGGCGTCTTCATCCGTGAACATCAACGCATATTGGACGGGCGGATCACCGACATGCATGAACGAATTCGGCATCATCCAGCCATCGTACTCCGCGATCATGCGCAGCAACACCGGCCCGGCGATCTCGTCTTTGATCCGCAGCGCAAGGGCTTCGCGTATGTCGGTAGCGGTTCGTGGCATGAGTCTCAAACCTTGTAATCCGGTCTACGTTTCGGGCGGTAGCACGATCCAGCCGAATAATTCATCCCGATCGCCCTGTTTTAGAGAACTCGCCATCAACAGGGATTCCTTCATTATAAAGGTGACGACGCCAGCAAATTAAAGATTCGTTTCAGCACGTGTGATTTTCACTGTTATGTTAATCATTGAAGGATGTGCGACGAACTTAATGAAATCGTCAATTACCATTTACAAAGATACGCTCGATCCCACGTCGCCTTCTGGCAATTCACAAATTTTTGCCGACTTTCTACGAATAAAGGATTCCTCAATTGTCGATGAAGACGAGTGCTGGTTACAGCGTCGAAGTTCAAGTTAATGGACAGTTTAGCGGAACGCAAGTAGCTGAAGCGTCGATAATGTTTAAATAAATTTTCCGCTTAAACAGTTCCCTAACACGAAATTTTTGGACAGGCTCTTGCAATCTTTCTCAAAGCGTTTAGTATTCGAGCACACATGATCAAACCATTGCCTAACCCTATCTTCCTGGCGCTGTCTCTGGCCCTTGCTTTTTTGTTAGGAAATTGTTGCTGTTGTTTTAGGTCAGACGCTGGCGAAGCAAGTCCGCCGCCGACAGTAACCAAACCCCCCAAGCCTGCTCCGTCCGAAGCCCCTGCAAAACCGTCGTCTGCTGACATGTTGAGCGGCATCGACTGGTCCGCCACCAAGCAATCGTTCTTGGATGAAAAGGGAGCGGTTGTTCTGTCTGGGAGCGCCTACATCCGCTATCAGGGTATTCGGCTCCAAGCAGACAACATCGTATTCTACCGCGAAACGCGCGAAATGTACGCCGAAGGCAATTGCCGCATGAACTTAGGCGAATCCGAAATGGAAGCCTCCGCTGTTTACATGGACGTCGACAGCGATTCCGGTTATCTGATTGACGCGGTAGTCAAAGTCACGGGCGATCCTATGTTGGCGGGTTCTAGCTCTGCTACGAAAAATTTTGGCCTGAAAGAAAACCCTGCATATCAAAACGAGCCCGAAAACAAACCCGACCGTAAAACCGACAAGATGCACACCGTACTTCCGGGACAAGACGTCGGTTACAGCGGTCGAAAAGATCCGTACGGAATATACCGAGATCCCATCAGCGATCCCCAGGCCCGCCTCAGCTTCATCATGAAAGCCGACAAGTTGATCCGCCACAGCAAGCTGCACTACACAACAGAAAACGGATTTATCACCAACGATGAAATGGCCCATCCAATCTATGGCGTGAAAGCCAAGACGATGGATTTCTATCTGCATGAAGTCCCCGATGTAAAGAACCCGGGCAAAACCACAATGGCAGCGGAGAAAGTCGTCGCTGAAAAAGCGCGGCTTCAAGTTTTTGGATACGATCTGCTCCCCTTGCCGACGGTCACTTACGACATGGGCAACAAGCGCGAATATTTCTCGGTCCATCAGGGTAAGTCCGGTCGATGGGGAAATTACATTCTCACTCGGTTCGGTTACGACATGGGACCCGCGAAAGGTGAAGTCCAGACTCGCGCATTCCAATTCACCCATGTCTACGTGGACTTGGACGAACGCACCCGACGCGGCCCCGGAGTTGGATTTGAATTGGGTTGGCAGACAAAGGGATACCAGACGCCGGGTGCCGGAACTGAGAAACTCTACTACGATTTTGGCTACGGCTACGTTCGTGGATATGCCGAAGACGAAATTCAAATCAAGACTGTGGATGACGTTGCCCGCGCGTCGCGCGATCTGGAGCGCCGCATTCAACCCAAGATCGACGGTTTCCAACGCATTTCGTTTGACGCTAATTTGCTCTTCCTCGCGCGCCGCAAATTGGACAATGCTGGCCCGCCCAATTTCAATCTGCAACCGCATGAAGGAGACCTGCGCGGTTTGGCGGAAGTTCACGAACACATCCCGATTCGACGCTTGTTCGGCGTCGAAAACATTCAGCTTGATTTCGTTTACGAGCGCGAGTCCGACCGCGATTTCAATCTCGAATATTTCCCGCAGAATTACAACCGCCACAACCAATCCGAAGCATTGGGTTCGGCCCGAAAAGCCGGAGATGACTACAACATCGAATTGATCTATCGCACCAATCCTGAGACCTTCGATAGTTCGCCGCCACGCAGTCCCTTTGACTACGGTACGTTCACGGGCTACGAACCCGCATTGACGTATTCGACGATGGCGAAAGACGTTGGCCTTGGCGTTTACATGTCGTCCGAAGAGCAGGTCGCTCGTATGCGCCGCTATTTCGAACGCGACGTCTACAATCAATCGAACTTCGATTCCGGTCGCATGTACGGGAAAGTCGATTTCGCCCGGCCTACGCAGGCGTTCTGCTTCCTGAACGTCACACCGCATTTGGGGGCGCAAGGAGCACTGTACGACAATTCACGCGACAACCCCAACGGTTTCGTCGGACGTGATGGAATTAAGGGAAACTCCATATCACAAGGCGCGATCACATATGGATTGGACTTGGACACGCGTATCTATGGTACCATGTGTGACCTCAAAAACGAAGCCTTGGGAATCGATGGAATGCGTCACATCATCGAACCGAAATTGAGCTTCAGGGGGACCAGCAACACTGTCACCAACCCGACAAAGATTCTGGACTTCGATCAAGTGGACGACTTAATTCACCAAAACGTGATCACGCTTTCGTTGGAACAAACTTTCCAAACCCGCGTCCCCGTCAAAGAAGGCGAAACGCGAACTGTAAGCTTTGCTGGGTTCGACACATCGTTGGACATGTACCCGAGCGAAACGGATCGAAAGCGTTTGTTGGGTGGAAATGAATTCGGCCTGTTGCGCCTCGACGGTTTCTTGCGCGTGATGGATGTCGTACGGCTCGACGCAGGCGTCGGAGTGAACCCGCAGAATTTCAGGAACGAAACAGCTCAGTGGAAGATAACGGTCGATCCCCACGATCGCTGGCGCCTTTCCTTTGAAGAGCGCTACAATTTCAGTAACTCTGCTCGAGCGATCACGGGTTCTGATCAATACCATCTTATGGCCGAATATGAATTGAGCGACCGTTGGGCCATCAGTTACGAATCGATCGTTGAAAAAAAGAAATCACTCGCGCTGATCCAAGGACGTCAAGTCAACTACATTGGATTGACTCGCCACTACGGTCCGTTTGACGCAACGATCGTCTATTCCGTCGACAAGAATTTGAACGATCATGGATTCTATGGAGCCATCCGACCCACGATCGTTTCGCGTAATTTGATCCTTCCGGAGAACGATCCGTTGGTCAATCCCGCTACGGTCAGTGGCGACTTTGAAGAACCGGAAACTCGCAATTATGATCCGTTCCAGATCATGAAGCAGCAGCGGTTGAACAAAAAAGCAACCAAGCGCGGCGCCACTGGAGGCGACGTTCCAGCCCCTGTTCAGACATCCGCAGCGGGTCGATCCAAGAACGACATGGCTGACACCGTTGATTTGGATTCCGCTCCGAAAGTCAAACCCGTTGTGAAAAAAGCTCCCGTCGATGCAGACGAGTGGACGCTCCCCGCGAGCTTGCCGACTTCAGCCCGCGATCGTTAGTCTGAAATAGTTTGATCAAAAAATCGGAATGATTGGAACGCGCTTCCTTCATTCCGTTTTTTTTAACGCATTCTCCTTTCAAGGAGTGCAAATGAACCTGCAACCTATGTTACTGAATGGCGAATGGGTTCAAAGCATCGATCAGAAGCCGATCCATTCGCCTTGGCCCCCGCGCTATTTTCAGAACAAAGCGTTCGATTCCGTCAGTCAAGCCTCGCCGGAACATGCGCACAAAGCCGCCCGATCCGCACGTCACGCGGGGGTTGAAATGAGCGCGACTACTCGTTTCAATCGCGCTGAAGCTCTCCGCAAAATTGCCGACGGCATCGCTTCTGCCAGCTCCGAATTGGCGCAGGTCATTTGCCATGAATCCGGAAAACCGATGGCGTTGGCGAGCGGCGAAGTTCAACGTTCTGTCCGTGTGTTTCAATTCGCGGCAGACGAGGCGCAACGTTCGCTGGGAGCTAGTGTTTATCCCGATCGCGAAGCTCACGGCACGGGCGTGGTCGGGCGGGTCGAGTACTTCCCGTTGGGTCCCATCCTTGGAATCACGCCTTTCAATTTTCCGCTCAATTTAGTCGCACACAAAGTCGCTCCCGCGTTGGCCGCCGGTTGTCCCATAGTCATCAAGCCCGCGCCGCAAACTCCATCCGCCGCCTTGATCCTGGGGCGAATCGTGCTGTCGAGTGGTTTTCCCGTTGCCGCGCTGCAGGTTCTGCCCGGTGGCATGGAATTGGGGCAAGCACTGTGCGGTTGCGAGGAATTTGCCGCAGTCACTTTTACGGGTTCGGCGAAAGCCGGTTGGGCGATCAAACGCAACGCGCTTTCGCATCAAAAAGTACTGCTCGAGTTGGGCGGAAACGCTGCCGTAATCGTGGATAAGTCGGCCGACATATCCTCCGCTGCCGCTGCTGTTGCACGAGCCGGCTATTCGTACTCGGGTCAAGTCTGCATATCAACGCAGCGCGTTTTTGTCGATAAATCGATCGCCGACGAATTCGAGCGCAAGCTCGCGGAAAAAATTCTCTGTGACGTTCAAGTCAGCGACAATCCCGGCGACGAACACGCGCTCGTCGGCCCGTTGATCGACAAGGCCGCAGCCGATCGAATCGACGCCGGGTTGACGAGCGCGGAACACGCAGGCGCTCGAGTCCTGATTCGCGGCCAGCGGCGCAGTGAAAATTTGCTAACTCCGTGGCTGCTCGAGGCCGTGCCCAACGATCAACCGTTGGCCTGTGAGGAAGTATTTGGTCCGGTCGTTCTCTTGGATGTCGTCAACGATCTCGGCGAGGCCATCGCTCGGGCGAACGCGTCGCGCTACGGTTTGCAAACAAGCATTTTTACGGCGTCATTGGCCAGCGCGGAGAAAGCGTTTCGGCAATTGGAATGCGGTGCCGTGCTCGTGAACCTTCCGACCACCTATCGCTTGGATTCTCAGCTTTATGGCGGCGTCAAGGAATCGGGTTTCGGACGCGAAGGTGTCGCCCACGTCGTCCGGGAATTCAGCCAGCCGAAATTGTTTCTCGCTAAACCGTAGCAAAAAAGGCATTCTCGAAATTGATTTCCATTGAGTAACAATCGCTTCTTCCGGAATGCAATTGCGGTGTAGTTATTCGGAGCTGAAGGACTGGTTTTTCGAGCGGGTTTACAAACCGAAACACCCACGAGGTTGACATGGCGTTCTGTAAAAA
>JANXLS010000837.1 GCA_025355035.1 Planctomycetota bacterium
GAACTTCCAGATGCGACGATCGTGGACTTAACGTCAATTCGGCAGCCTGCGCGCGTGCAAGCGGTTGCGCCTGCGGTTGCCGCCCCGAATGCGGAACTGGTGGATTTGAATACGGTGTCGCCTCGAGCGGCTGATAGCGTGCCGTTGCCTTCGATGCAGGTGCAGAATCTGGACGGGAGTGCGCGACCGGCGACGATTCCGCGACAGGTTGTTCCGGCGGGTGGGCAGCTTGTGCCGGGGCAGGAGATACAGCAGGCGGGAGATTTTGTGGATCTGGCGACATTGCCGCGTGTGCCGCTGTCGCGGATCGAGAGTCTATACAACGCGAGCATGGGACTGAGCCGCGGTCGTCGGCTGGAGCAATTTGGGTACAAGTCGTTTGTGGGTGGTCCGCGCGTGGAAGCGAACGTGCCGCCGGATGGGGAATTTATCATTGGGCCGGGCGATGAAATCAAGATCAAGTCGGTCGATAGTTTTGAGTTCGACAAGACGATCGTCGTGGAGCGCGATGGGACGATATTTATTGACAAGGACAGCATCGGGACGATCAAGGTTTCGCAACTGAAGTACAAGGATTTGTATGAAGTGATCCGAGCGGCAATTGCGAATAAAAAGGGTGCGAACAACAAATTCGCTCTGGATGTATCTCTCGGAAAGTTGCATGGCATTCGAGTTCGCATCGATGGCTACGTAAAGACGCCGGGGTTGCAGGTGCTCTCGGGCAACGCAACGCTGACGGATCTGCTGCTTGCTGCGGGTGGGCCGACGAAGGATGGGACGTTGCGCGACATCGTGATTCAGCGCCTGGGCAAGCCTGACGTTCACGTCGATTTGTACAGCATGCTTGCGACAAGCGGTACAGTTGCGGACGCGGTGCTGCTCTCGGGCGACCGCGTTTTTGTCGCACCGATCGGACCGACGGCGGCGGTGATTGGGCCGTCTGGAACCGGTATCTATGAATTGATCGACAAGACGACGTTGAGTAAGTTGATGAACTATGTCGGGCGCATCACTGCGTTCACGCAGTTGAGCAGCGTGCAGATTGAACGGACGATCGACAGCGCTCGGCGCGAAGTTCAATCGATCGAGTACACGAAGATGGCGGCGACGTTTGCGATTCAGGATGGCGACGTCATTGCGTTTGACCGAATCAACACCGTGTTGAACGACACGGTTGCTGTGGCCGGCGCGGTGGTTCATCCGAACACGTATGCGTTCGTTGAAGGCATGACCGTGAGTGATTTGCTGCGCAAAGCTGGCGGGTTCCTGTTGGATGCGAGTGTCGATCGCGCGATGATTTTGCGACCGTTGGGGACGATTGCGTCGTTCGACATCATGCCGGGCGATCGCGCTGGGAATACGCGGGAGGAGACGATTTCGGTGGATCTCGGCGGGATTTTGGCTGGGAACAAAGGTGCGGATATTCTGCTGCACCGTTTGGATACGTTGAAAATTTTCACGCATCTTGAGAGCCGCGACGACGCGACGGTCAAGATCAGCGGCGGCGTTCGCAAGCCGGGCATTTACAAACTGACAGCGAACATGACGCTTGGCGACTTGATTAAAATCGCAGGTGGCCCGACGCCGGACGCGTTTCCCGGTGATAGCAAGATCATCCGTTTGAAGCACAGCAACGGCGATACGCAGATGAACATCGAGAACTACAAATTCCGATTGGACGACGTCATGCATCGAACGGCCGACTACGATCTGTTATTGGAGAATCAGGATCAGATCGTCATCAAGCGCGTGCAATCGATGCAGGTGACGGTGCGCATCGGCGGGCGCGTGGCATTCCCGGGAACGTACACGCTGGCGGACGGATCGAAGATTTCGACGCTGCTGGCTGAAGCGGGCGGGCTGCTTCCGGACGCGGATTTGCGAGCGGCGGTATTTACGCGCAAGAAGATCCAGCAATTCCAGCAGGCGCGGCTGGACGATTTGTTCACTCGCATGGATCAGGTGTTTGGCGACAGCCGCAATAAGGTCATCCGCGATGGCCGGAACAACGAAGGCATCGCTGCGCATCTGTCGTATCTTGGCCTGAGCAATCTGACCAACAACATCGAACGCTTCCAGGCGCGCGGGCGACTGGTGATCAACATGCTCAGCAACTGTTTCCTCGATTCAGGCGACAATCAGACGTTG
>JANXLS010000883.1 GCA_025355035.1 Planctomycetota bacterium
CGACATCGGCTGCGGCGAAGGCGGGGGCGTCGCTGGCTCCGTCGCCGATGACGGCGACACTGCGCCCGTTTTGGCGGAGGCTTTGAGCGAAGTCAGCTTTGCCTTCGGAAGTGGCCATCGCGTGAATTTCAGGTTCGCGCAAGCCGCAGGCTTTTCCTACGGAACGCGTTTGTGCCATGGATTCGCCGGAGATCAAGTGAACCCGCGCGCCTGCTTTGCGGAGAGTGGCGAGCGCTTCGGCGGCACCTTCTTTGATGCGTTCTTCGAGGGCGATGGCTCCAAGTGCATCGACGCTGCCCCGGCACAGGAACATCACGGCTGCGCCGTCGGCTTCGGCTTCGGCGGCACTGGCGGCGAGCGTTGGGTGGACGGAGATTCCGCTATGGGTGACGAAGCTGCGGGGGAAGAGTTTGAATTCGGTTTCGCCGAAGAAACCGCCAACGCCGCCACCTGCGAGCATCTCGCATTTTTCGGCGATCGGAACAGCGATGCCGCGACGGCGGGCTTCACGCTCGATGCACTTGGCTGAATCCTGGCGCGTGCGTCCGCCCAAAGCGGCAGCCAACGCGAGGACGGAATCGCGATTGATGTTGGGAGCAGAAAGGGTTTCGCGGACGCGGAAGACGCCGCAGGTCAGTGTGCCGCTCTGATCGAAGACGACATCCGTCGCTCGGGCTGCGGCTTCGAGCGCGCCACCTCCTTTAATTAGGATGCCTTTGCGCGCGGCCAGACGTGTGGCGATCAGGACAGTCATCGGTGTTGCCAGGGCGAGCGCGCAGGGACACGCGGCGACGAGGACGGCGATGGTCGGGCGGAGCGCCGATGAAACGGACGGTGTTTTCAGCAGAAAGGCGAAGACGCTGTTTTGGAGATTGTCGATGGATGCCGGCGTGAGCCAGCCCTTGCCGATGACCCATTCCATGGCCAGCGGACCGCAGTACCAGAAGGCGAACGCTGCGAAGGAAAGGACAATCGTGACCGGGACGAGTGCGGCGGCGATGCGATCGGCCATGACTTCGGAGCGCCCCTTTTTCATCCGCGCGCGTTCGACGAGCATGGAGATGTGCGCGAGTGTCGAGTGCGGGCCGACGCCCATCGCTCGGACGCGCAGAAAGCCGGAACCGTTCAAACTGGCGACGACGACGCGGTCGCCGACCACCTTCGAGACGGGGCGGACGTCGCCAG
>JANXLS010000886.1 GCA_025355035.1 Planctomycetota bacterium
TGAAGAGAATTTGACCGCCGACCGCTTGAGTCAGATCGAGAACGAAATCCTGGTCGCCTTGCAGCGTGACCACCTGCCGGTCGCCCGATCGATCGCATTGAAAAACCAAACTTGTCGGTAATTGCGTTTTGAAATACTGCCCACCCGGCACCGGTTCCGCTCCGGTACGCAAACCACCTTTAAAGGACTGAGGCGGCTGCGTCGCGAGGCGAAGTATCAGTGATGCGTTGCCCGCAGTTGCGCTGCCGCTGAGCGCTCCGGCGTAAATCGACGCGTGCGTACGTTGATCGTTCAGCGAAAACATACCTGTGATTTTGTTGGAGGCATCGACGGTCGCAGAGCCTTGAATCGAAACGATACCGTACAATGCTATGGCTCCGACTCCGGAAAAGTTGCCCGCGCCATCGAAATTCAACAGCAGCGTACCCTGTCCGCCGAGCACATATTGACCGGAAGGTTGCGCGGCAGAAATCGAGCCCAAAACACCTGTTCCTGCAAGAAAAACGAGCAGGAACGCAATTGTAATTTTCTTGTCATAAGGCATGAAAAAGAGTTCCGTAGCGATGAGAAAAAACTTCATATTCGATGACTCCAGTATAGTGCGTTATTCGAGAGAAAAACTTCCTTTTTTATCAAGACTTCCGCTCACCGATCTTGTGCCCGATCTGTGTCGAGCAAGGCGGTCAAATCTTACAACGCCAAAAAGGGGTGCGGCGCAATCACGCATTGATTTTTTCAAAATTGAAGCGTAGAGTTTGACAAGTCGCCGGAATCGCAATCGGGGTAAGCAGTTTGACGGACACGTTGCGACATCGCAGCGACTGTGGATGAATGGGGATCGCGGAAACGATGAAAACGCTGGGAAAGCATTTGTTGTGCGAATTGACGGGCTGCTCATCGGTGAAATTGAGTGGCGTAGAGTGGGTAAAAAAGGAAATCTACGCCGCCGCCGCCGCTGCGAAAGCCACGGTTCTCCACGGCTATTTCCACCAATTCGCCCCAACGGGCGTTAGCGGAATGCTCTGTCTTGCCGAGTCGCACATCTCCATCCACACCTGGCCTGAAACCGGATACGCGGCTGTCGACATTTACACATGCGGCGAAACCGCGATGCCACACAAAGCCATAGAATACCTCACGAAAGCACTCGAAGCTGAACAGCATTACATTGTTGAAATGGCGCGCGGCGTACATGACGACGGAGGGCGATTCGTCAGCGTCCCGGTCGAAAAAAAAAGCGTAGAAACAGCCGGAAGTAGCGATGCTCCAAAAGCCGATGTTGAGTCTCGTCCAACACAGCCGCGCGTCCGCGCGAAGTACAAGCCGGTTCCGGTCGATTAGTGGGCATTTTTCTTCGCGCGACCGGCAGAAGCGAAGTGGCGTTGGCGCGATCCTTTGTTAAAACATCTGCATGACCGAAACCGACACAGACGACGTGACTCGTGCGCATCTTCTTGGATTGCTCAAGCGACATTACGGATACGAATCCTTCCGGCCACTTCAAGAAGAAATCATCCGCGACGCATTGAACAGACGCGATGTCTTCGCGCTACTTCCGACGGGCGGCGGCAAATCGCTGTGCTATCAACTTCCCGCCGTTGCGCGCGAAGGCCTGACCATTGTTGTTTCCCCGCTCATTGCGTTGATGAAAGATCAAGTCGATGCACTTTTGGAAGCGGGTGTTGCTGCGACGTTTTTGAATTCGTCGCTCGACAGTCCCGAGGCGCGGAAGCGATTTGCGAAGCTTCATGCCAAGGAGTACAGTCTTCTTTACGTATCGCCCGAGCGGTTGGCTCTGCCCGATTTTCTCGAAACGCTGAAAGGCTGGGGCGTCGTTCAATTTGCGATCGACGAAGCGCATTGCATCAGCGAATGGGGGCACGATTTTCGTCCGGAGTATCGGCAGCTCCAAACGCTCCGCGATCATTTTCCGAATATTCCGTTCATGGCGCTCACTGCAACCGCGACCGAACGGGTTCGCGCGGATATCGTCAAACATCTGAAACTGAAGGATCACGGATTCTACGTCGCCAG
>JANXLS010000893.1 GCA_025355035.1 Planctomycetota bacterium
GTCGCAGTGCCGCCGCCCGTGGCGGTGCCGCCGCCCGTCGCAGTGCCGCCACCCGTCGCAGTGCCGCCACCCGTCGCAGTGCCACCGCCCGTGCCGGTGCCGCCCCCGGTGCCCGCATCTCCGCCGGTCATCGGCGAACCACAGCCCCACATCGCGACGGTCAAGACAGCCACAGCGACGAGCTTCAGGTTCATGGGGTTTTGCTCCAGCAGCGGGTGGGGCGCGAACATCCCTCACCTCGGCGCGGGCACAAGAAATTCCGCAACTTCAAATTGC
Organism: Planctomycetota bacterium; assembly: GCA_025355035.1. Taxonomy (GTDB): domain Bacteria; phylum Planctomycetota; class SZUA-567; order H5-PLA8; family H5-PLA8; genus JANXLS01. The sequence goes on from JANXLS010000893.1 coordinate 277, forward strand.
AAAGCAATTCTTCCTTCAATGCCGTCTGGCCCGTACCCAAGTTCGCTATTTCCTTGTCGACAGCCGCGAGCTTTTCATTGATCTTTGCGATGTTGTCCTTCATATATTTGACTTCGACTTCAACCTTCTGAACGTTCGTGTTCGTCTGAGACAGGCCCGACGCCGTTTCGGCAATCTTCGCCATCGCTTCCTTTTTGAGCGTATCGACCTTCGCGATTGTGCCGTCGTGCGCCGCACTCAGCTTGGCCAGATCGCCTGTCGTTTTCTCGAGTCCGCCTTCCAGCTTACCGATCTTCTCCTGTTGCTTCGCCAATTCCGCGTTGAATGCCTTCGTCGTCGCGGCAATCGCCTCGTCGCGCTTCTTGTCCTGATCCGCAACGGCAGTCTTCATCGCCGAGTTGATGTTCTCGCGCGTTTCGGTGACGTCCTTATTCAGCAGGAAATAGACCACCCCAATGGCGATCGCCAGTACAACCGCCACGATCCAAAATACGGTCGGACTGACGGATTTGCTCTGCGGCGCAGCGCCGCTTGATGTCGTGCTTGTATCTGCCATGTATGAATCAGCCTCCTCAAAGTCCCGAGCCGTCATTCTACACTGTAAAATGCGGTCAAAATCGGGGCACAAAAAAACACTTCTCTGGCACTAGAGTGACGCCGAAAAGGTTGGGTTATTCAAAGTGAGATTCTATTATCCACTCATATAATAGAAATGTCCATTACAATTTTGCGGTTAATTACGATTGAACTGAAACCCCCATGTTCTTTATTCACAAGCATGACCTGTACCAATACTTAAGAGTAGTCTATTTTCGTATGAATTCGCATAAAATACTCTGCGCTCTCCATATCGCTCGAAAACGGCGCATCAATCGTAATCGGCTCGCCCTTGCACAAAAACGTCAGCCGCGACGCATGCAATGGTAACCGGTTGAGCAGGACCCTCTCACAATCTCCGTCCACATCGCACTCCCGCAGCGTCGTACGTTTGCCATAGATCGGATCCACCGTTAACGGGTGTCCGATGTGCGCAAGATGGACTCGAATCTGATGCATCCTGCCTTGGTTCGGACAGACTTTTATTCGTGAAAACCCTCTGAATTCAGCCAGTACCTCAAAGCTCGTTTGACTCGTCCGCCCCGCCGGATGCACAGAGCTCGTTTTCGGATCCGGCAACGGCGGAACGTTCACCCCTGGATTCTGCTCTCTGAAGTACCGCAACGCGTTACGAAACCGCTCCGGCTTACCTGTCTGATTTTCCAAAATCGGCGCGTCAATCGTCCCGCTTTTCGCTTTCGGAACCCCGTCGCACAGCGCCAAATACACCTTCTCCGCCGACTCCCACGTCCGTTGAATCTCCGCCGCCAATGCTTTCGTTTCCGAAAACAACAAGACTCCCGACGCATCCTTATCCAGCCGATGCACCGGCGTAAGTTCATCCAATCCCGTCTGTTCCAGAAGTTCCGCCAACACCGAACTCCCCGGCCCCGGTGCCGCATGCACCGTCAAACCCGGCCGCTTGTTGACAGCAATCAAGCCGCCCGATTTGTACAGTATCTCCACCAATCAGCCCCCGTTCGTTCTCGTTCCACAAGTTGCACATATGTGCACAAAGTCGTCTTCCAACCATCCTCTTCGTTTCATAAAATGCACAATGCGTAATCAATACGATATAATATGCTCACTTTTACTAAGAACCTACGCTTTTTCCGGGACTCTCGCCCGGAAAAAGTGGCCCTTCGGGCAGCCGCATTGTGAGCGTTTGC
>JANXLS010001272.1 GCA_025355035.1 Planctomycetota bacterium
CTTTCGTCTCGCCGTGGGTGCGTAGGACGCCCTCGCCGCCCAAGCCAAACAGAGTGATCGGAACACCGGTGCGGCCCAGTGGACGGGTAGGAAGCAGAGTCGTCATGGCCCAAAGCATAGTTTAAACGGATCAGGCGGTCAAAGCCTTGAAAACCGGCCTAGCAAAGGTCACTATCTAAAGTTTGAACCAATAACCGGGATAAGACTAATATGGAGGGATCATACTTCTTACTCACTACACAGGAGAAATAACATGATTAGGCTATCTGCCAATCTGTCGAAGAAAGTGCCGCTACCGGGGATTGATTACAGTTCGCAGCAATACGGCGCATCGGTTGAGATTGAGGTCTCCGACGCCGACAAGCCCGATGCAATCCGGGCCCGGATTCGCGATTTGTACACGATGCTGTCGAGCGCGATTGACGAGCAGATCAGTGCCGTTCCGCAGCCAGCGTTGCCCGCCGCAGCACAGGCACAACGCGGCTATAACGGAAACGGAAATGGACACACTCTGCCGCCGCCCCAACCGGTTCAAGAGCCTATGCCCCCGGTCCGAAACGGTTATGCCCTCGGTCGGAATCGCGTCGCCGCCACCAATGGAAACGGCAGCGCTCGCCGCGGGTCAGCCAGCGAAGCGCAGTGCCGGGCAATTTTCGCAATATGCAAATCTCAAGGCATTGAAATGCTTTCAGTTTTGGCCGATTTCAATGTCGCCGATCCGAAGGATTTGAATATCAAGGATGCGTCGAGATTGATAGACCAGCTCAAGAACGGAACGCCCGCGCAGTAGTGCGGTCTTCTCAACATCAGAATCAGACACAGCGGCGTGGGCTTTAGTAGAGCTCACGCCGCTTTTTCATTTTTTTTTCCAATGGAGAATCCACAATGACAGCAACCGCAGTCATGGACGCACCACCGCCCGTCATGCTCGACCACATCTCGTACTCGTCCATTAAAACATACCAAACCTGCCCGCGCAAATTCGGGACGTCGTTCTTCACATCGAAAGTGATTTTTCGGCAATGACCGCCGTCGTCGGATACTTCCGAGTCCGACGGATTTCAGCGTTCAAACGAAT
>JANXLS010000997.1 GCA_025355035.1 Planctomycetota bacterium
CAAAAGTCTCCGTCCAAAACGACGACAAAAAAGATCCGGCGAAAGACGTGGCGGTCGTGAAGGTGGAGGAAAATAAATGAGTAGCTTATCCGAACCCTTCATTCGCCGTCCCGCAATGACGACGCTGCTCACCGTCACGGTGATCCTCTTCGGCGTGCTTGCATATTTCAAACTCCCGGTGAACGATCTTCCGGCCGTCGATTATCCTGTCATCACGGTCAACGTCGTGTATCCCGGCGCAAGTCCGACGACGATGGCCAACAACGTCGCCACGCCGCTCGAACGTCAATTCATGCAGATCTCCGGCCTGGAGCTCGTCACGTCTTCTAATTCGCAGGGGCATTCGTCGTTTACGCTTCAGTTTTCGTTGAACAAAAGCATCGATGCCGCAGCGACCGATGTCCAGACCGCCATTTCTCAAGCGTCCGGTTCATTGCCCACGGATTTGCCATCGCCGCCCGTGTTTGCGAAAACAAATCCCAACGATCAAGCGATTCTCTATGTTGCGCTGAGCAGCAATTCAATCACCGCCGGCAAGCTCTATGAATACGCGAGCACTCAAGTCTCCCAACGCGTCAGTATCGTCAACGGTGTTTCGCGCGTGGATGTGTATGGAACCAAAGCGGCGATCCGCATCAAAGCCGACCCAGAACTTCTCGCCGCGCGTGGCATATCGATTGATGACCTCGCGAAGGCCGTCAGTTCCGGGACTTCGTATCAGTCCGCTGGGCAATTTGACGGCGCCAATCGTTCGATTCTGCTGCAGCCGAAAGGCCAGCTCGAATCCGCCGCTGGATTTGGCAACCTCATCGTCGCAATTAAAAACGGTGCGCCCGTCTATCTTAAAAATGTGGCCAAGGTCGAAGACTCAGTCGCCGACGAACGCATGACGATGCATTTTTGGGTGCGTGGAGCCGATATGCCTACAGCTACCTGCGTCATCGCTGTGTATCGGCAGGCCGGTTCAAATGCAGTGGAAGTTGCAGCAAACGTCCGGGCACTTCTTCCGGTGATCAAGCAGACGCTTCCATCGGCGATTCTCGTCACTCCGATTTACGACCGATCCGTTTCCATCGTGAATTCGGTGCAGGACGTTAAAGAAACTCTGTTGATTGCGTTTGTCCTCGTCGTGATTGTGATCTTCCTTTTTCTGGGACGTGTCACCGACACGCTCATCCCGGCAATGGCACTTCCGCTTTCGTTGCTGCTGACTATCATCGCAATGTACATTCTGGGATACAGCTTTGATAATCTCTCGCTCATGGCGCTGACGCTCGCAATCGGATTTCTCGTTGACGACGCCATCGTCTTTCTTGAAAACACGGTTCGACGCATGGAACTTGGGGAAGGGCGGTTGGAGGCCACACTCAAAGGCGCGCAGGAAATCAGCTTTACGATTCTTTCGATGACACTCTCGCTCGCGGCCGTCTTTATTCCGCTCGTATTTATGCCCGGATTAATTGGGCGCATTTTCCGCGAATTTGCCGCAACGATTATCATCTCCATCATCGCGTCGGGAATTGTCTCGCTCACCCTGACCCCCTTGATGTGCGCGCGCATGCTGGGCGCTCGCGGACACAATGAAAAGAAAACGCTGATGGAGCGTCTCGCGAATTTCTTCATCGATCCGGTCATCGCATTTTATGGGACCACGTTGTCGTGGTTTCTCAAACACAAATGGATATCCGCTTTGATTTGGATCGCGTGTCTCTACGGCACCGGATGGCTTGCAGTGAGAATCCCGAAATCATTCCTTCCCACCGGCGACAGTGGCTTTTTGCTGGGAGTTCAAATCGGAAAAGAAGGCGCGTCGCCCCAACAAATGCGCAAGTACCAACTCGAAGCCGATCGCATCATGCAGAGTAATCCCGACGTGGGCGCAACCTTCACCATGTCAGGCAACACCGGTTTCGCCCCATCGAATTTCGATCTCCTGCTGGCCTTCCTCAATCCCGTCAAGACACGCAAACCCATCGCGGCCGTGGCCGGGCAGATGATGGGCGACCTGATGCAGGTGAAGGGAACCATTGGCGTCCTCAATCCGCAGCCGGTCCTGCAAATCAGCACAGGCGCAACATCGAATCTTCAAGGCAAATACGCTTATTCGATCTCCGGCATCAACCCGCAGGAAACCTACGCGACCGCGAATAAATTGATGGCGAAACTCCGGGCGACGCAGGGTATTTTCTCGAGCATCAACGCCGATCTCTACAACAACACGCCGAACCTCGATATCGAAATTCTCCGCGACGAAGCGTCGAGTTATGGCGTCTCTGTCACGCGAATTGAAACGCTACTCCGCCAAGCGTATTCACAGAATTACGTCTATCTGATCAAAAAGCCCGATGATCAGTATCAGGTCATCATTGAAGTGTTGGACAAAGGCCGTTCGAATCCCGACAACCTCGAAATGCTCTATGTCACGTCGGACGATGGCACTCGCCGCGTTCCGCTTCGAGCCGTTGCGAAATGGCACGAAACCGTCGGCCCTCAATCGGTCAACCACATCAACCAATTCACGTCGGTGACGATCTCCTTCAATCTCTTCCCCGACGTCGCGATTGGCGACGCAACGACTGTTCTTCTCGCCGCCGCCGCCGAAGTCATTCCTCCCGGCATTCGCGGCGAGCTTCGCGGTGAGGCTCAGGATTTCCAAAACACGCTCGGCATCTTCGCGATCCTGATGCTCCTTGCCGTCTTCGTCATGTACGTCATTCTCGGAATTCTCTACGAGAGTTACATTCATCCCATCACGGTGCTCTCATCCCTTCCCGTCGCACTCGTTGGCGGTCTCTGGGCGCTTTATCTTTACAAAGCCGAACTCTCGCTCTATGCCGGCATCGGCATGTTTATGCTCATGGGTATCGTCAAGAAAAATGGCATCATGATGATCGACTTCGCGCTGCAGCGAAGCGCGGAAGGGCGAACCAGCATCGAAGCGATTCACCACGCCAGCGTCGATCGTTTCCGACCGATTATCATGACCACACTCGCCGCATTGATGGGCGCAATCCCGATCGCGCTCGGTTACGGAGCTGACGGCGAATCGCGACGTCCGCTCGGACTCGTGATCGTCGGCGGACTGGTCGTCTCTCAAGTTCTGACGCTTTACGTGACGCCGGTGATTTACCTTTATATGGAATGGTTCCAAGCGAACGTACTCGATCGTTTTGATTTCTTCCGATCGCATCGGACGGATCATTTGAACGTTAAGCAATGAACAGCGCGCGGATTCCAGCCGGACTGCGCTGTTGCACTTGCGCGTAAGAAACGAAAATATCATCCGTGCCCCGTCTTGTGACGGCGTGTTTGCAGTGTATGTAGAAACGGAGTTCCTTCGATCCGCGCATGGAGTGTTTTTTCGTGACGATCCGCCATAATGCAGAGTTAGCTGTCGTATCCGGCCCATGCCGTGGCATTCGCTTTCCCTTCACGATGGATGCGATGAAAATCGGACGAGATCGGTCATGTGAAATTCATCTCGATGACGAAGCCGCCAGTCGCGCGCATTCCGAAGTGTCGATTCATGGCGACGGTTTCATTCTCCGCGATCTTAAGAGCACCAACGGCACGTACCACAACGACGCTCGCATCACCGAAGTTGTCTTACAAAACGGCGACCGCATCGGCATCGGCGACAGTGTCCTGCAAATCCAGATTCGGCAACGCCCGAACAAATTCGCACCGCAGATCGTCTTCTCACAGGACGACAGACCGCCCGCCGTCGATCGATCCTTGAGTCTGAATGATACGCATTTTTTGGACGCGACCGAAGGCTCGTCGGCCCGCGATATTCAACGACGCTTCGCTGCGCTCTTTGAATTCAACGCCGAAATCGCCGGCATTCTGTATCCGCCTGCGCTTCTAGAACGAGCGTTGAATCGATTATTTGAAACGTTCCCCGCCGAGCGAGGCGTCATTCTTTTGATGTCAGCGGAAGGCGTTCCCGGCATGCAGATCGCCCGGGTCCGTGAGGGCGTCGAGATGGAAGGACACATCGACATTTCCCGTGCGATGCTCCAAATACTCCTGCAAAAAAAGGAAAGTTTTCTCTCGCTCAATCCCAACGTCGATATGTCCCGGCATGTTGAACCTACTTCGATCATCGGCGTACCGCTGAAAGTGAAAGATCGAGTTGGGGGTATCGTTTATCTCGATACAACCAATCCTGCACGACCGTTTTCCGAAGAAAATCTGACCCTTTGCACGGCCATGACCATGCACTTGGCGTTGTGTTTGGAAAATGCCCAGCTCTATTTTGAATTACAGAGCACTGGCGAATTCACTCATTCCGTTTTGCGTGCATTGGGCTCCGGAATTATGGTCGTCGATTTCCAGGAACGCGTCTTGCATGTGAATCGGGCCGCGCTTGACATCGTCGACAAAACCGAATCGCAGATGATCGGTCACGAACTCCGAGAGTTCACCGAACTCGCTGAGTTCCAGCAGGTCGTCACGCATACAATCGCCAGCAAAAAGCCCGAGGATCGTTACGAACTGCATTTGAAGACAGCCAACGGCACCTCCACGCTCGGCATGTCGACTTCGCTCCTCACCGATCCCCATGGCGGAGTTTCGGGCGTCGTGATCACGTTCCGAAATCTTGGTGCCCTGAGAAAACTCGAAGAGCAAGTCCGTCGCGCACACCATCTTGACGCGCTCGGACAAATGGCCGCAGGCGTAGCTCACGAAATCCGCAATCCGCTCAATTCCATCCGAGGTTTCACGCAGTTGGTGCTCGAACACGAGCAAACGAGCCCCGTCAGCAAAGAATACACACAAATCATCCTGGAAGAAGTTGATCGCATGAACAATATCGTTCAGGACATGCTCGACTTCTCCCGCCAGCGCCCATTGACGCTGTTGCCTTTGTCTTTAATTAAGTTATTGATAGATCTCGTCCGCGACATGCAGGTCGATTCGAAGCAATTGAAAGTTGCCCTCGAAATTCTTGAACCCGGCGAAGAATTGCCGAATGCGCTCGGCAACCGCGACAAATTGCGCCAGGTTTTCCGCAACATTATTTTGAATGCGCTTCAGTCCTGTAAATCGGGAGGAATCGTCACTGTGGGTTTCCAACGGGTCGTCAGTCAGATCGTCGATCCCAAAACAAAAAGCATCGACAAAACTGTAGCGGTGCGCGAAATAGTCGTTCACATCAACGACACAGGCTGCGGAATGGCCCATGAAGTTTTGCGCAAAATCTTCGATCCGTTCTTCACACAGAAAGAAACCGGCACCGGCCTGGGATTGTCGATATCCCAGAAAATCATTGAACAACATCACGGCCGGATCGAAGTAAAAAGTGAAATCGGAATCGGATCGACGTTTTCGATCCATTTCCCGGCGATCAAAAAGGCGGAGTAGTGTTGCAAATCCGCAACATTACTTCTCGATCGTTGGGAATGCCTCTCTCAACAGCTTCTCAATCGCAGTCCATCGTCCCAACGAACGCAGCCATTTGAACGCCCGGGAATTCAGAATTATCCGCGCAGCCGTCTCGGCCGTCTTCAGCGAATTCGACAGCCGTTCAATCTCACTTTTTTGCGTCGAAAGTGCAGCCGCATCCTGGCTCACATCGTCGCGCAGTTTGTTCCGCTCACTCAAAAGTTTTCCGTATTCGCGCTGATTTTTCGTGTCCAAGTCAATCAGCGCGAGAGCTAAACGGGAGGTTGGATTCGCTAGCAAAGCCGCATCGACGTCGGCCGACGCTTCCTGCTCAATTGTCGAACGACTCGCAACAAGGAACATATCGTACACGGCAAAAATGGCCGGCTCGAATTTGACGTGGTCAAATCCCACTTTTTTCAGCAACGATTCAACCGAAGTCGGGCTGAAGAGAAACAGATGTTCTTTCTCTGCCTTGCCGCGCATGTGATTCAAAAAATAGTCGCTCTCGTCGACCATTTTTTCATACGATTTTCCTTCGCGATAACTCGGCGTTTGCAGCAGCAACACACCATTCGGCTTCAACAAATTCAAACAACTCCGCAGTGTGCCAATTGGATCGGGAAGATGCTCCAGTACATCCATCATGGCAATCGCATCGAGCGAGCCCGCGGGAATCGATTGCGCTTCTATCGGTCCCACAAGCATCGGAACCGCGAACGTCTTTCGAGCGTATTCTACAATCCACGGGCTGAGTTCCAACCCCGCCGCTTCGAATCCAGCTTGTTGCAACAGCGCAACGAAACCGCCATGAGCGCTCGCCAATTCCAATACTTTCCCGGGCGGTTTTTTGTATCGAAGAAGAGATCGCAGCCAGTACAAGCAACGCTCCGCTAAATCAGTGCGCGAACGCGTGACGATTGTTGGCAGCCCCAAATCTCCA
>JANXLS010000999.1 GCA_025355035.1 Planctomycetota bacterium
CAGCGTGATGACGCGCTGGCTGTCGGCTGTGAACAGGACCATCTGCGGGAGGAACTGAGCCAGGAAGATCAAGCCGAGGCCGGTCCATTCGGTTGACCGCCAGATGAACGACATTTTGTGCTCGAATTGAGCGATTCGATCGCGCGTTTCCAGCGGCAAAACTGCTGCGGCATTGCGCACCCTTGCGGCCGCAATGCTCGACACGATCAACACGCCGATCAAGGAGAGAATCAGCGGGTCTTTCAGGAGTTGAAACATAAGCATAGATTATTTCTTGGGCTGTTTGTCCAAAAGCGCTTGAGCCTGTTCTTGCGTCGCTTTATTTTTCACATGCGTCAGCACGTCGTTCAAGATCACTGAAAGGCGGTCACCGTGACCTGTTTCAAAACGTTTCGCTGCTTTGACTGTGGCGAGGCAGGCTTCTTCGGCGACTTTCGGATCGGCGATTAATTTCGCGCAGGCTTCGACGGCTCCGAAATCTTTGATGTCGGACAACGCGTTGAGGATCATTTTCTGTTCGTCCGGCGTTTTGGAGGCTTGCTGAGCGGACGCAACCAGAGCCAGCATCTCGCTTGCCGAGCGTGCACCCGGGAGCGCCGCCATGCGAACAAACGCGCGCAGCGCCAACACGCGATGTGTTTCGTTCGGCGCTGTTTTCGCTGTTTCAAGCATCTCGTTCATCGGCGTTGCGTCCGGCCAATTCGTCAACGCGCGGAAAGCGGCGACTTGAATTTTCTCGTTGGCATCTTTTTGGGCTGCGTGAACGGCGTCGAGCGCTTTGACGCCGCCGAGCTGGCCCAGCGCGGTGAGCAACGCGACACGCGCGGGTTCGGACCCTTCTTTGGATACTTTGGCGAGCGCGTCGACATGTCCGGCGGATTCCGGCAAGCGGCGCGCGATGGCGACGAGCGATTTCGCGGCCGAATCGCGATCCGCATCGTTGCCGGTGCTGACGACTCCGAGCACCGATTCGATGGCGTCTTTGTTGCCAATCGCACCGAGTGTTTTGATCGCTTCCGCGCGGACACCGGGGTTGGTTGCGGTCAATTGTTTCAACACGGCAGCCGTTGCGATTGATGAATTTCGAGCGGCCAGCAATCGCAGCGCTTCTATCGCTTCTTGCGGCACGGTGCTGGAGGCCAGAGCGATCAAAGCTTCGTCCACGCCCTCCGCACGCAGGCGTTCCAAGCTGTCGCGAGCGAAGCGCTGTTCTTCGCCCTTTCCGGCAGACGCGTAGGGCATAAGTAGCGAGACGGCAGACGCATCGCCGACGGAACCGATGCCTTGAATCGCAGCCACGCGGACAGACAGGTCCTGCGCGGAGAGTTCATTCTTGAGCGCCGAATACGCCGATTTATCTCCGCGCAACGCCAGCATGGCGATCCATGCCGGTTTGACATCGGTGGGCGCATCTTTGAGTTTTGTGACCAGCGCTGCAGTCATCTCTGCGGATGCATTCAAATTCACGGCTTGAACGGCGGCCTGTCGAATTTTCACATTATCGGAGTTCAAGGCGGCGATCAATTTTGGTATCTCCGCCGCGTTGCCAACGCGGCCCATGTCCACCAACTCAGCGGCCTGCTCCATCACGCCCGGTTCTTTGCGGATGCCTTGCGCTGTCAGCGCGCCGATTGCCGCGGTCTTTAAGGAAGCGTCGGCGTTTTGTGCTTCTTTTTCAAACAACGGCACGTCCGCGTTGAGCCGCTTGAATCCCAGCGCTTCGATCAAGGCTACACGCACTTTCGGTTCGGTCGTCGTACCGATCGTCATGCGCAAGGCGGCTGCGGATTCCTCGGACGGATTGGCGGCCAAAGCGCGGCGAGCTGTTTCGCGGACGAGCTCGTCGGCGTCGCCCAGCAATTTAATTTCAGCGGCAACCGATTCAGCTTTACCGATGCGCTCAAGGCTCTTGAGCAGCCATACTTTTGCCGGGACCGTCAGCGCGCCGTGCAGTTTTTCGGATACCAAGCCGCAGAAACTCTCGCGTTCTTTTTCCGCGCCGGGGCGGCTGACGACGAATTCGATTTTATCGAGGCAATTCTGCGGCTCTTTTCGGGCGACTTCGTTCGTCTCCAATTC
>JANXLS010001063.1 GCA_025355035.1 Planctomycetota bacterium
GTCAAAGGCAAAGGAGCGCTCAAATTACTTCAGACGACTTACGACAAAGACGGCAAGCCGATTGAAAATCCGGTGCAGGAATGGGCGCTCGATACGAACGACGAAGGTTCCGCGCGCATGCAGATGAAAGCCGCTGCGCCAGGACAATATCGTCTCAGCTACACCGTCACCGATGAGAAGAAACACGCCATCGAGGGCGGTTATGTTTTTGTCGTGACCGGAGACGGATTCAACGGCACGGCGTTCCGATTCAACGACATCGAAATCATCCCGGAAAAGCGCGAATACGCAGCGGGTGAAAAAGTGCGATTGCTGATCAACACGAATCGCGTGAACTCGACAATTCTCTTTTTTCCGCGCGCGGCGAATGGCTTCGTCGAGAAGCCGAAATTGATCCACATGGACGGCAAGAGTACGGTTCAGGAACTGGACATCACGTTGCGTGATATGCCGAATTTCTTCATCGAAGCGGACGTGATCAGCGCTGGAAAAGTTTTCTCTGAGACGAAGGAAATCGTCGTCCCGCCCGAGAGCCGCGTGACGAACGTTGAGATTCTTCCCAACGCAACCGAATTCAAACCCGGGCAGAAAGCCAAAGTGAAGATCAAACTCACGGACAAGACCGGCGAGCCGATTGTCGGATCGAATGTCGTCTCTGTTTACGACAAGTCTGTCGAATACATTTCAGGTGGATCGAACGTCGCGGAGATTCGCAGCTTCTTTTGGAAGTGGCGGCGCAACAATTATCCACAGCACGAAACGAGCCTGAGCAAAAATTGCTTCGCGATTCCGAAGAGCAACGAACTCGGAATGAGTTTCTTGGGCGTTTTCGGCGCATTGAACGATGTTGGAATATTAAAGCTAGGATTGAAGTCGAAAGGCGCGATTCGCGGTGCGGGACCGGGTGGCGGCGGGTTTGGCGGTGGATTTGCCGAACAGCAACTTGGAGATGGTAGCAGCGTCTATTTTAAATCTACAAAAGGATCAGACATGGACGCCCTTGCACCGGTAACGGCAATGGCGGCAAATGGTGCTGCAGCCAGCGACGAGGCTGGCGCAAGCAAGCCCGGCAATCGGCGCGCGCTCCTCAGACAAGCGGGCGAGGACAAGGCGGGGGGTGCCGGCAACGAAAACGAAGTGATGGCAGACGCGACTGTGCGCAAGAATTTCGCTGATACGGCGTTCTGGTCCGCGACGATCAACACAAACAAGGAAGGTATCGCTGAATTCGAATTCGACATGCCGGAAAGTTTGACTACGTGGAAACTGAAGGTTTGGACGATGTCCAACGGGTCCCGCGTCGGTCAAGGCGAAGTCGAATTGCTCACGAAAAAGAATGTGATCATTCGCCTTCAATCGCCGCGCTTCTTCACGCAGAAGGACGAAGTTGTGCTCTCAGCGAATGTCCACAAT
>JANXLS010001101.1 GCA_025355035.1 Planctomycetota bacterium
TGCCGCCGAAGGTCTGAGTCCATTTCCACGTGCCGTCAGCATTGAAGCGCGTGACGCAGACATCCTCGCCCCCGGCGCTGGTCTTCATCGCAGACGTTCCGCCCGGATTGAATTCCTTCGTCCCATTGAACGACCCTGCCACGTAGCGGTTTCCCGCGCTGTCGATGGCCAGCGTCTGCCCGCCCAGGTACTGGCCCTGGATGATTGGAGGAAAGCGCGAGAGATCGACGGCGCGAAGATCCGCACATGCGAAAACAAGCAAAAGTGCGGCGAGGCTCATGGTGGAGGCATACGAGAAGCGACAATGCATGGCGATCTCCCGAGGGCAATATTACGCGACGACACGGTTTGTGTAAAACATACACTGTTTTTGCTTCCAGCAACGTCTTTTCCCTCTATATCGTCAATTTTAACGCTGAAAGATCAAAGCGGGGTGAATGCGGACACCCACCGGGAGCGGAAGGCGCGGGAAGGCCGAGGTACGAAAAAATTGATTGAAACATTATTAAGGGGTGATTGAGGGGATTCGAACCCCCGACCTTCTGAGTCACAGGGCAAAACCCGAAAACGGTAACGAGCCAACAGATCCTCGCAACTCTAGTCAGAGAAATACAATAGACGGACCCAGCGAATATCAGCGCACATCGGGCAATATCAGTAATTATCAAGTCAGTGGCCTACACAGTGGCCTACAGTCTGCGACAGCTTCAGAAGCGGGGAATGCAGTTGATTGTGATGCTGAATTGTTGCGGATTATTGAGGCTTGGAAGACGCTGCCGCCGTACATCAAGGCCGCGATGACGGCACTGCTTCAATCGTCTCTGGGACATTAATGCTCTGCGGTCGCCGGACGTGCTGGTGGCTTCTTCACGCCAACACCTCTTTCACTACATTCCCATGCACGTCCGTAAGCCGGAAATCGCGGCCGGCGTAAAAGGTGAGGCGTTCGTGATCGAGCCTGAGCAGGTGCAGCATCGTCGCGTGCAGGTTGTGGACATGGACTTTATTCTCCACACTTCGTAGCCGTAGTCGTCGGTGGCGCCGTGGCTGAAGCCGCCTTTCACACCACCTCCCGCCATCCACGTTTGGAAGGTT
>JANXLS010001136.1 GCA_025355035.1 Planctomycetota bacterium
GACAAAGATGCGCCGCGCCGGGCAAGCGGGACGAGGAAGACGAGCGAAACGTATTTGGAGACTACGTTAAGCGAGTCTGACGAAGTACCGCGCAGCCCGCCGCAAGCAGATTTGTCTTCAGACATTTGAAAACCGCTCTAGTAGCGATTGACATAGCTCTTAACGTAGGTGTTCGGAACCCAGCGGCGGTAGGTTCGCGTTTCGTAGCGCGGCGCGACGTACTGCGAACGGTAGTAGCCCGGCGTAACCTGCACGCGCTGATAGCATCCGCCCGAGTATGTTGTTTGATAAACAGGCGCGCACCAGACTTGCTGTGTGCAGCCCGCGCTGACACATACCTGCTGCGTATAGGGTTCGTAATACCCGCATGTGTAATCTTCAGCGTGCGCGGAATTGAAATGAGCCAGGATGGCGATAGCAAGAACGAGGGCGAACGGGACGAAACGGGTGAATGAATTCTGAAGCATGATTGTTTCCTTTATTCTGATGGTTGAAAGCACTTCTCAGGGACTTCGGACGTTTGGCTGAGGGCCCTTTCAGCCATTGTCGTCGTCCTACTCCATCAGAACGAAACAAAAAACAAAATCTTCCGGAAATCTTGGTTTAATAATTCCAAATGTTTCGGATTTCTCTCGATGTGTTGAAACTAACGAGAGGACACGGGTCAATCCATCGTCTGAACTACCCTTGTTGCGCCAAAAAGCCTTGTAGTTTTCGAACGATTTGACTGGCGTCTGCTCGCACTTCGGCGACATTCCGACCGGCGTTCAAGTCTGTATTGAGGTGATCCAATTGGGCGATCCAAACCTTGCAACGTTTCAACAATTCCGCTCGTTCGCTCGACGATAGGGGCGTATGTTCAACAACCAACAATTTTTCGCAACCTCGTTTGAAGTCCGCGATTCGTTCAGCAAGCGCCACCCGATCCTGGGGTTCTTGATCGAACCATTCTCCGGCCGCTTTTGATAGTCGGGCTGTGTATTCGCCATGAGTTACATTCGAAGCGAAAACATCAGACTTGTTCAAACCCCAATTGCGATTTTGCCACGGATTGACTAGCAACAGTGCGACAAGCAACATAGCGGCCAACGCAGAGCCGGCAAAGACTAAGCGCCTCGACCAATTCGGACGCACAATTTTCGAATTATTTACTACCAACTTCTTGATGATTGGAAGTGAGCGCTCGACGCGTTGTGTCAGTTTCGCATCAGGCGTAAGATTCTGCCAGTATGCGCCACCTTCAATCATCACGAGGTCCTGCAATTCGTAAAGAAGCGCGGGATTCCGCAACAGCGCCTGAATCCGATCTTTTGGTAACGGGCGAAGCCCGAAATTGAGAACATGATTGCGAGCCCCGGCAAGAAGTGTATCCAATGTCATCGACGTTTTTCGTGCGCTGTGTACCGCAGATAGTTCGGATACCAACTCTCGTAATTGAACGCCAATCAAGTGCTGTTCCAGCCAACGGGCGCGGGCTTCGTGGGTATCGGGAATATCAACGCAAATTAATTTCATATACCCTCCCTTCCAACGCAATCCTGTAAAAACGTAATTGTCTTGTTTTTGATATTGTAAATTTGCTGCGCTTCAAGTGCCATCGTCTTGCAGAGTTCATCTGCGTCCCGACCTTCAAGCAGGGCAGTAAATACTTCAGCGGAACGCACATTATTCAACCGTAATTTCCCAAGGCATTTACGGAGCATTTTGTGCCTTTCGTCATCGATGCACACGTCAACAAGAGACGGCGATTCATCTGGGAGATCGAACTTCAATTCCGCAAGGGGCCTCTTACGAGTGTGATCCAAGTGTTGATTCTTGGCGACAGCAAACAGCCAGGATTTGAACGTTCCTCCGACAAAATGTTTTGGAAGCGAACGATGGATTTTTACCCAAACTTCCTGCGCTAAATCGTCGGCGTTTGAATGCCCGGCCTGCCGAGTCAAATAGGCAAGCAAATGTGCGGCGTGGCGCTGATACAGCGTCTCAAAACCGAGGCTCTCCGGCAGTGCGGCAAGCTTCTCATCAGAATCGGAAATGGATTGGCTCACAGCAATATCGTTTAAGGGGCTTTCGGTCGCCAACAAAAGAAGACTTCGCTCGACAAGGCAACCTTGCCGGTACGGTGCAGCATACAAAAATCGATTCGGCAGCCAAAGATGAGTCAACATCGACGCCTCCGTGTAACGTCAGCCGAAACAGCTTCGGCTCTATACACGGAACGCGGTCAAAACTCAAATCTTCCGAAATTCTCAAAATTTGCAACAAAATTCGTAACGGAACCGGCAGAAATCGAGGCGTCCGTTGGATAGGCCTCCGAAACTCAGTATCCATGTCCAAAAAAAAGTGCATCGAGATCTCGATGCACTTTTACACAACAATAAGAAGAGACGGCCAGTTTACCACATCACTTGGAAGCTCAAGACCAAGCTGTTGTTCCGTGTGTTGTGGAACGGCTGGCTGGCCGGACCATCCGGGTTTTTGACGAGGTTGTAGTTTAGTTGCAACTTCGCGTTGTCTCCCTTAATGTAATAGTTGACACCGGCAGTGTAAATAGTCGAGCGATAGACATTGGTACGCGATCGTCCGTCAGGACGACCAGAATCTTGCGGATCACCCACTAGTACATTGGGTGCAACTTCGTATCGGAAATCAGCTTCGAAATTCTTCACCCAATTGTGGCAAGAACAATTGAAGAAAGGACTATTAGCAAACTTATAGCCAACTGCACCCCAATAGCCAAACGTGCTAAATTGAGCGCCACCGACAGAATTTCCAGCACCGTCGCCACCTTGAAAATCAGGCGCTATTTGGTCAATCACGCTACCCGGTGCGGTGCGATCACGGAGCCACATGGCTTCACCTTTCAGCCAAAGTCCTTTAAAACAACCGGGGGCATAATATTTCATCCAACCATCGTGCCCGAGCGAAGAGGAATTGAGGCCGATGAAGTTCGTTCCGCCAATTGCACTTCCTGATCCGGCATTACCATGGTGTCCTGCACGGAATGAATAACCCAATTCCAAATTTCCAGCGCAGTCGTCCCAAACCGGTCGAACCATCAAAGTACCTACGAAATCCTTGTTGTTGTTCGTATCGCCTCGGTTGGCGGATGAGCCATTCGTGCCAAACAAATCAGCCGAACCGTTATAAACTCCGAGCCAATACTGAACGCGACCCGTATCGCCCAAACCTTGGTACGATCCGCCACCGCCACTGCAAATCCATGAACCGTGAAGAACTGCACCCATGTCGCGGGAAACTGAATTGCCGATGTACGAGCGTTCAGCGAAATCCAGTTTTTCGTTGCTGGCAATGTTTTCTTCATTGAAGGTAGGCCGCATTTGTCCGACCGTGAAATCGTGGTGCGGGAGGAAACAAATGTCGTGGAAGTTAATCAATGCGTCCTGCAACAATCGAGGGGTCGTCCCTGATCCACGCTGCACGGCGCTGATGACACTCGTCGAAGACCCGAGTTGAGGAACATTGGCTGCTACATATTCTGGAGAAACATTCGCCAA
>JANXLS010001146.1 GCA_025355035.1 Planctomycetota bacterium
GATCAGCGATCGCGGCAATCCGGAGACCGCAGAGATCGAGAATCTGCGCGAATCGCAGTGGCAAAAAACGTTGGGGCCGGAGTTCTTGACGCTCGCGTTCAAATTCGCTCACGAAGCCGACCCGGACGCGAAACTGTATTACAACGACTACGGTATTGAAGCCGGCCCTAAGCACGCGAGTTCGATGGTGCTGCTCAAGCGGTTAATTCAAGACGGCGCGCCAATTCACGGTGTGGGGATCCAGGGCCATTGGAGCACAGCCGGTTTGCCTTACGCGGCTATGGACAAAGCGATTTCTGATTATGCGTCGCTGGGATTGAAAGTCAGCATCACTGAGTTGGACGTAACAGTTCGCGGGACATCCGGTGGACAATTCGGCCCCGGAACAGGTGGCAAAAGAGGGGCCGGCACACCCGCGTCGACGGAAGACCTCAAGGCGCAAGCAGACGCTTATGCCAAGCTATTCGCGATCTTCATCAAGCACAAAAATGAAATGGAGCGCGTGACATTCTGGGGTCTCAGTGATCGACGAACGTGGCGCGCCGGACAGCAACCGTTAATTTTCGATTCGAGCAACCAGCGCAAGCCGGCATACGCAGCAATTATCAGCGCGCTATTGCATCCGAATCCCGAGTCGCCTGTGCAATGATCAACCGAGTTTACCGTGTGTCACTTAGGAATACCTAATCAGCCCTAATGGCCTGTAAAATAATAACATTTATGTTTATCTATCATTGTTCCGATAATCAGAAGTATGATAACTGAGGCGGCGATTCGTGAGAACCTTCGAAATCCAAGCCATAGGTGCCAACCTTTCTGAAGACGCAGTTCTGTAATGTCATTGTCCTTATTCCCAATTTTTAACGAGTTATAGTGCCGAACCAAGCGTTTGTCGGGCGATCTGTGCTCGACAAACGGCTTTTCTGCATTTCCAGAAATTTTTAATTTATTTTTTATCCATCCTCTACATCGCCATAGTTGCCGCACCAGTCACGGACCCTCAAGACGTGGAGTTAAATTGTAAGCGTTCGAAAATCGACGTCCCCAACGGTGAATGGGTTGGCTTGAGTTTCGCGGCTACTTTCCGAGCGTCCAGCGGTTGGGGAGCAGGTCGTCGATGCGGGTGGCGGGATGCGTGGCGATTCGGATCAGGACGTCGCGCAGGTATTCCCAGGCGTTGATCTGGTGGCGTTCGCACGTGCGGATTAACGAATAAAGTATCGCGGCGCGGCGGCCGCCGTGCTCGCTGCCGACGAATAGGTAATTTT
>JANXLS010001181.1 GCA_025355035.1 Planctomycetota bacterium
ACAAATCTGCTTGCGGCGGGCTGCGCGGTACTTCGTCAGACTCGCTTAACGTAGTCTCCAAATACGTTTCGCTCGTCTTCCTCGTCCCGCTTGCCCGGCGCGGCGCATCTTTGTCTCCATCCATTTGAAAAACGCTCTAAAAGCGGACTCGGATAAGGGTGATCGGAAATGCAGGTAAATGCGATGCGATAAAGTGGCTGAATTTCCCTCTCCCAGTTTCGGGAGAGGGAAATGTTTCGGCCATTTTTATTATATGTTCATCGACAGCAGGAACTCGACGTTGCTCTTCGTCTTCTTCATCTTTTCGATGAGGAATTCGATGCTTTCTACAACGTTGAGATCCTGAATGTATTTTCGCAGCAACCACATCCGCTGCAATTCATCCTTGTGGACCAGCAATTCTTCCTTGCGCGTCCCGCTCAGATTCACATCCAGCGTCGGGAACAGGCGGCGGTTCATCAAGCGCCGGTCGAGGTGCGCTTCCATGTTGCCTGTGCCTTTGAATTCTTCGTAGATGACTTCGTCCATCTTCGATCCCGTATCGACCAGCGCCGTGGCGATGATTGTCAGGCTGCCGCCGTGTTCAATGTTACGCGCCGCGCCGAAGAATTTTTTCGGCTTCTGCAACGCCGTTGCATCGACACCGCCCGTCAAAATCTTGCCTGAATGCGGCACCGTCGAATTGTACGCGCGGCCCAAACGCGTGATCGAATCCAGTAGAATCACCACGTCCTTGCCGTACTCGACAAGTCGCTTCGCGCGTTCAATCACCATTTCCGCGACTTGGCAGTGTCGTTCCGGCGGTTCATCGAATGTGCTGGCGATGACTTCGCCCTTGACGTTGCGTTCCATGTCCGTGACTTCTTCGGGGCGCTCGTCGATGAGCAACACGATCAACACCGCTTCCGGCGTATTTTTGGCGATGGCGTGTGCGATGTCCTGAAGGATGACCGTCTTTCCAGCCTTCGGAGGCGCGACGATTAATCCGCGCTGGCCTCGACCGATCGGTGCGACGAGATCGAGGATGCGCATTGAAATATTTTCAGGACCGGTTTCCAATAAGAAGCGTTTGTTTGGGAAGATCGGCGTGAGATCGTCGAACGGAATCTTCTCGTTGACCTTCTCGGGTTCTTCACCATTAATCGCCTTGATCTGCAGCAGCGCAAAGTAACGTTCGTTTTCTTTCGGCGGTCGAATCTGTCCCGTGACAACATGTCCGGTGCGCAGATTAAAGCGTCGAATCTGGCTTGGCGATATGTAAATGTCGTCGGGGCAGGGAAGGTAGTCGTAATCCGGCGATCGCAAAAAGCCGAATCCATCCGGCAAAATCTCCAACACGCCTTCACCCATCAGCGCGACATTTTGACTTACTTTCTCTTTGATGATCTTGAAGATCAAATCGTGTTTCAACATCGCTGAATAGCCTTCGATGTTGAGGTTCTTCGCCATCAAATGCAGGTCCGGAATCAACATTCGTTTCATGTCGGTGACATAGGCGATCTGCTGCGGGGCGCGCGGCTGACCGGCAGGATGAGAACCTGTCGCCGGCGGAACCGAGGCCGCGACCGTCGCTCCATTTATCGGCGAGGGTGCAGCCGCTGTAACGCCAGACATGATTGGCGCTAGCGCGACCGCGGGCGGAATGGCTACCGGCGGCGGCAAAGGCGGCAGAGGGGAATCCGCTGGATAACCCATGTCCGTCGAGGGCGTCGATGGCTGAGAATGCGACATCGGTTCCATGAAATTGCCGTCGTCGGCGGCTCGCATTTCACGCTGCTCGCGCGGCTTGGAGCCGTCGCCTGCCGTATTTTTTCGCGGGCGACCCTTGCGCGGCGCGGTGTGTTGAGGATTGTCCGATTGGTCTGCCATGAGTCTGCTCCTGAATCCAATTTGTGCCGCATCAGGCGGCTTGAGTTTTCCGACATTAAATGACCCGATTCACATACCTACGCCTGCATCGTCCAAAGCCGCATCAACCGTCCGACCTGTTGATCCAGATTATCCAACGTTCCGTCGTTCGAGAGGATTGCGTCGGCCCGTCGCCGCTTCTCGCTTTCGTCGTCCAACATTCTTTCCCGGCGAGCGATCTCGCCCGGAAGCCAACCTCTTTTTTCAGCCCACGCTTCGCGGCGCGCCAAAGGCGCATTGACGTAGACAATGCTGTCGCACACGTCGTGCCGTCCCGATTCAAAAAGTGACGGTGCGTCGAGCAACAGGGCCGGCGCATCCGATTTTCGAAACGCATCGATCGCCGACTCAATCGCCACTCCCGTGCGCGGAAAAATAATCGCGCTCGTCAATCGCTTCAATTGCTTCCGTTCTCCGAACACAATCCGAGCCAATACCTTCCGATCCACCTGACCATTGTCATTCAAAACATCCGGCCCAAACATCGCGACCACTTCTCGAATCACATCCGGCCTTGCGTAAATCTCATGCACCGCTTTATCCGCGTCATAAACGCGCGCGCCATGACGACGAAACGCGTCCGCGACCGCACTCTTCCCTGAACAAACCTGCCCGACAAGGCCGATCACCGGGCGTTCACGCGAGGCGCTTTGTATTTCCAAATCGCTTTCCATTGATCTTGCCTTCTATAAGTCGTAGAGGTCGTACACGACGTATAGGACCTATTTTGCCGACAACCAGTTATCGCCCACACCCACCTCGACGAGCAACGGCACTTTCAATTTCAGCGCCCCTTCCATCATCGATTTGACCGAAATATTCAGCGCATCGACTTCGTCCCGTGGCGTCTCAAAAAGCAATTCGTCATGTATCTGAAGCAACAATTTCGATTTGCGCTTTCCATCGATCAAAGCACGATGAATATCGATCATCGCCTTCTTGATCAAATCCGCCGCTGATCCTTGGAAAACCGTGTTCACCGCCAGTCGCTCACCCAACATTTTCGCGTTTCGATCCGCCGCTCTTAATTGCGGAATGAAGCGCCGACGTCCGAGAATCGTCGTCACAAATCCCT
>JANXLS010001184.1 GCA_025355035.1 Planctomycetota bacterium
CTGTGAAACGAGCGCTTTTTCAGCAGCGATGTCGGGCGCGGCTTTCTTAGAGGCCAGCACCATTTCGGCGGTAGCTTTTACGAAAGCCGGTTCTTCAGCGCGCAGCGAAACGGCTGCCAAAACGACAACACATGCGAACGATTTCAGAGTCGATTTCATGAGGTAGGGAGTTCCGTTAAATAATGGGATAGAGGAGGAAGGGCGGCTTTCTAACCGCCCTTGTTCGCGTGACGCTGGGTAGTCAGGGCAGCTGGAAAGCCGCCCCTCCGATGTCGATGTCGATGTCAATTAACCCTATAGAATCCAGGGCGCGCGCTTGGGGCGGTCAAGCCAGCGGTTGGCGGCTTCGTCGTTTTTGAATTCTTCTTTGACGGGGTCCCAATAGAGCGAGCGGCCCAGCCAGTAGCCGATGTTGCACAGATGGCAGACGCTGACGGAGCGGCAGCCGATTTCGACGTCGGTGCACGGACGCTGGCGCGTGTGGATGCAGTTCAAGAAATCGCGCTGATGGCCGGGGCTGCGATAGAGGCGGATCTCGTTGGGGCCAATCGGGCGCGAGGCGAGGTTTGACGGGCTTGTCACCAGCTTGCCGCGATTGACGAAGACCCAGCCGTCTTCGCCATAGAACAGCACGCCGTCGTTATCCGGGAACGGCACCGGCGTTTCGACTTTCTGATTCTTGTCGGCGCTGTTGATGTGGTACATCTTCACCCCGTTGGCGTAAACGAATTTCAGCATAGAATTGTCCTGCGTTCCGGGCGGATGGATTTCGACGGGGCCGCTTTCGTCCATGCCCAAGCCCCATTGCGCGATGTCGAAATGATGCGCGCCCCAATCGGTCACGTAGCCGCCGGAATAGTCGCGGAAATCGCGCCAGCTGAACGGGTGAATGTGGCTGTTGTAGCCGCGATAGGGGGCCGGTCCGAGCCACATGTTCCAGTCCATGCCGGCTGGAACAGGCTCGGTTGGAAGGTGGCATTCCGCCGGAGGCCCGCCGACTTTGACGTAGACTTCTTTTACTTTGCCGATGAAACCGTTGCGCACGATTTCGCAGGCGGTTCGGAAACCGGAGGACGCGCGCTGCATGCTGCCGGTCTGTAAAACGCGACCGTATTGGCGCGTGGCGTTGACCATCTTCCGCGCTTCGCCGATGGTCAGCGAGAGCGGCTTTTCGCAGTAAATATCTTTTCCGGCTTTAGCGGCGGCGCAGGCAATCGTCGCATGCCAATGATCGGGCGTGGCGATGACGACGGCGTCGACGTCGTCGCGGGCGAGCACGTCGCGGTAGTCGTTGTAGACGTCGCAGCCCTTGTACTTGCCGCTCTTTTTGTCGTCAGCGTACTTGTCTTCGACTTTGTTCTTCGCGCGAGTGCGGTGCGGTTCGAAGACGTCGCAGACGGCCACGAACTGCGTTTCGGCGTCGCCCAGGAACCCGCCCAAAAGCCCGGTGCCTTGGCCCCCGACGCCGATCGACGCGATGTTGATGCGGCTATTGGGAGCGGCTTTTGAGGACTTCGAATAAATCATCGGCAACGCGGCAGCGACGGCAGCCGTCCCGGCAGTCTGCAGGAATTTACGGCGCGATGAGTGAATGATTGACATGATAGAACCTCCAGCAACGGTATGATGAGTGAGATGTCGAAGGCTATATACAAGTCATCGGGGGAAATGGGTGGGGAAATTGGAGA
>JANXLS010001201.1 GCA_025355035.1 Planctomycetota bacterium
TGATGACGGGCGCCGTCACGCCGCCACCCCCTCCCGATGTTGCTTTAAAATCGACTTTCGCGTTGACGCCGGTCAGTGTTACTTTGATTGTCATCGGCGACGCCAGAGCTCCGCCCGATGCCGTAAGTGTCAATACGCCACTGGTGCCAACCGGAAATGCGTAGGCTCCGGCACTGCCCGTGACCGCAGAAAAGTTGCCGCTGTCCGGCGTGATCGTTACACCCGCGAGCCCCTCGCCAATGTCATAAAAATTATTGTTGTTTGTGTCGGAGTAGACGACTCCCAACACAAATGGACCCGTGCTCGTGGTTCCAAAATCCTGCGTGATGAAATCCTTGAATCCGTTCGCCCCGCTTGTCGAACCTGTGATCGGCGTCGGCCCTGAGAAATAGCCGACCCCAATTTCACGGAACACCGAGTTCCCCGTGTCAAGCAGGTTGGCGCGATGTCCGGCCGGAATGAGGCCTTTGTCGATCATCAATGTATCTTCGAGCGCCGCAGCCGTGGCACTCGAAGACGTGGCAATGTTTTCGCCAGCGCTGTTGAATGCGTATCCTGCTGCTGTCATGCGTTGAAAGGGGTCCTTGCCGTCTGGATTGGTGTGCGCGAAAAATTTGCGCGTGTACATGTCGGTGCTGTGCGCGCGGGAAGTACCAAGCAATATTTTATTCATTGCCAGCGGCGGTTTAGGCGTAGCTGTTTCACCGCTCGATAAATTCGCATTGATGTCGATTCCCAGTCGCGTCCCTTCGGCGGTCGGATTGGCGCGCGCGCGATTAATCAACTCCAGCACATATTGCTCCGCCGCAGTGGGATCGCCGGAATCATACTGTGATTGCGCGGCGCGGCAATTGAATGGAATTGCCAGTGCAATGCTCAACGCGACAGGGATAAGTCGTAGCCATTTCTTCATACATGACATCCTTCGAGTGCCGGCACTCGTTCCCCTTCGCTAGATAGACGACTCAAGCCGTGAAATCGTGCATAAAAATAGTTGCGGCTTGTGAATTCATTGCAAACCCAGTCGCGCGTAATTCGCGGTCATTTTTCGATACCCCGCTTCGGGTGAGTGGAACTCGTTAAAACGCGCTAATGCCGCCACACCCATCCGTGCTTCGAGTTGCGGGTTTGCGATCAATTGCCGGACGCAATCGGCTAGCGCTTCGATATTTCCGGGCGGAAAGAACAGCGCCGTTTTGCCTTCCTGAACGAGCTCCATTGCGCCGGCCACGCTCGACGAAATGACCGGCTTGCCGCACGATAGCGCTTCGAGAATTACTGTCGGACACCCTTCCTGCCACTCGGATGCGAAGATCAGCGCGCGCGCCGATTCGAGTCGCTTCCGCAACGCCGATCGATCCAATTGCCCCAGCCAAACATGCCCCGGACAGGAACACACGCGCTGAACGGCCGGACTCAACGGCCCATCTCCCGCGATTGCAATCGGTACATCGCGCAATGAAGCCATCGCGCGCAGCAATGTCATGACGCCCTTCTCAGGAGTCAGTCGACCCATGAATAAAAATTCTCCGGACGAACCGACGGTTCGCGGGGCATCCAGAGCGGGCACATTCAAAAAATTCGGCTGAACGATTACCTTCTCTTCCGGCAACCCTGCGGATTCGACGAGTAATTTCTTCTGAAACGAATTAAGGGCGACAAACAAATCGACGTATTTGCGCCACGTCCCGGCGCGCCGATGCTTCTTCAACATCCTCACCAATGCCATTGTCGCGAATTTCGAATCGCTCCAACACCGGTGCTCAATTGCGTGTTGCAGTTCTCCGCTCAGGCACAAGGAACACGGCGCTCCCGCCCGATAAAGCGTCCCCGCCGGGCACACGAGCCGATAGTTGTGCAGCCATTGAATGACCTTCACACCCGCTTTGTGCAGCGGTTTGTAGATCGACGGACTAATCAGCGGCAGCGTGTTGTGAACATGCGCGACCTGCGGTTTGAATTCATCGATAGTCCGCCCGATATCATGCGCGGACGATGCGTTGCCCGCCGTATTGAAATACAACGCTGCTTTGCCGAAAATCGAATACGAATTGATCTCGCTGTTTTGCCGTTCAAAGACTCGCACAGGATGCCCGTGTTGAGTGAGCAACGCCGCCTGGGCACCCGCAACAACGTCCTCGCCACCGGGTTGGCGATATCGGTTGTGGACGATCAACACACGCGAAAGCATGGATGCCGATCGTGGAGTTTCGGCGACGATGTGGGGCGGGGGTGGTGATTCCATGTCGAATGAGAGTTTAGTTGTTTTTTACTCTTTCGTGCGATTGCTTTCGGAACTCAGAGAATCGGTGGTTCGTTTTGGCTTATAAAAAATAGGGCGCACGAAAATCGCGCGCCCCCATATAACGCATGATGGCTCTGAATGCTTAATCCAAGCACTTCGACTACTTCTTCTCGTATTTCGTATCTACATAATCATCGACCAGTTTCCGGAATTGAATTGCCAAATCGGCGGGCGTCCCGTGCAGTGTTGTGAAGTTCTTGCCATCGATGTACACAGGGCAGTGCGGCTCTTCACCGGTGCCGGGGAGGCTGATGCCGATGTTCGCGGCTTTCGATTCGCCGGGACCGTTGACCACGCAACCCATCACGGCGAGCGTCATCGTTTCAACGCCTTCGTACTTCTTCTTCCACGTCGGCATCTGGTCGCGCAGGTAGCCCTGGACTTGTTCGGCCAGTTCCTGGAACGTCGTGCTTGTCGTGCGGCCGCAACCGGGGCATGCCGTCACTGACGGCGCGAAAGAACGGATGCCCAGCGATTGAATCAGTTCACACGCAGCGTACACTTCCTGGCAGCGATCACCGCCGGGCGTGGGCGTCAGCGAAACGCGGATCGTGTCGCCAATTCCGTCGGCGAGCAAAATTCCCATCGCGGCGGAGGACCACACATGCCCCTTCAGTCCCATGCCGGCTTCGGTCAAACCGAGATGCAGCGGTTGGTCCGTCTTTTTGGCCAGTTCACGGTACAGCGCGATCAAATGGACCGGCTTCGAAATCTTGCACGAGATGATGATCTGATCTTTGCGCAGGCCGCATTCGAGCGCCAGTTCCGTGCTCTGCAGCGCGCTGATCACCATGCAATCGTTAATGATTTCGTCCGGATCTTTGCCCAAATCCTTGTCGGTGTTTTCCTGCATTTTTTCGAGGACTAGTTCCTGATTCAGCGACCCGGCGTTGACGCCGATGCGGACAGGCTTGTTGTTGTCCTTCGCGATTTTACAGATCGTCGAGAATTGCACGTCACGCGCTTTGCCGCGTCCGACATTGCCGGGATTGATGCGATACTTTCCGAGCGCCACCGCGCAGTCCGGATAATCGGTCAGCAGTTTGTGGCCGTTGTAGTGAAAGTCGCCGATGATCGGAACATCAATGCCGGCATCGTTGACCCGCTTTTTGATCTCCGCGACCTGCTTCGCCGCTTCGGGAACGTTGACCGTAATGCGCACGAGTTCCGAACCGGCGTTGGCCAATTCGATGATCTGTTTGGCTGTCCCGACAGCATCCGCCGTATCCGTGTTGGTCATCGATTGAACGACAACCGGAGCGTCGCCGCCGACCTTGAATCGGCCGACCGGAACTTGAACTGTCTTGTGGCGCGGAGCGAGAACCATGTGCGGGCTTCCTCTGAATTCAGTTTCGAAATTTAACCCTGTTATTATAGTCAAAAAATGTCGATTGTCAGTTCATAAATGGGATGCGTTGATGCATTCATTATTCGGAGCAAACGCCTACGTTTCCCCTTCTCTCCATGAGTCACGACACGCAACTTCTCTGCTGCGCTCTCGCCGCCATCGTCGGCATCATCGTTTTGATCGGTCGTTTCAACATGAACTCGATCCTCGCGCTGGCCATCGCGGCGTTGGGAATGGGGCTTGTCGCCGGGATGAATCCGGCGGTGATCGCGAAGAGTTTTGAAACAGGCGTCGGTTCCGTGCTGGGATTCGTCGCGGGCGTGATTGGGCTGGGAGCGATGCTCGGAAAGATGCTTGCGGAATCCGGCGGAGCTGAGGTCGTCGCAGGACGCATCGCTAAAGTCTTCGGACCCGCGCGCGCCGACTGGGCGATACTCTGCGCGGCACTTTCGATCGGAGCGGCGGTTTTTTTTCCGGTGGGATTTATGCTGTTGCTGCCGATCGTTTTTGCCATTTCGCGCACGAACAACATCCCATTGATGAAGCTCGGGATTCCGTTGGTCGCGGGGCTTTCGGCGATGCATGCCTGCGTCCCGCCGCATCCCGGCCCGATGATTGTCATCGACCAGTTGAAAGCGCACGCAGGCATGACGATTCTGTACTCGCTGCTCGTTGCGATTCCGATGGCGATCGTTGCCGGCCCGCTCTTCGGGCATTGGATTCTCAAGCGCGTCCGTTTCGATGAGCCGACAGCCGAAGCGACCGCGCAGGCGAAAGAATCCCCGAGCAATCCGCCGGGATTTGAGATCACGTTGGCGACGATTTTTCTGCCGATCGTCTTGATGCTCGTCGCGGGTTGGGCGGACGTAAAATTGGAGAAGACATCGCCGCTGCGCCAGTGGTGTGATTTTTTCGGCGGACCGCTCGTCTCGATGCTTATCGCCGTCCTTGTCTCATTCTACACCTTCGGCACGGCGCGCGGAATGACCCGCCGCGATATTTTGAAACACAGCAACGATTGCCTCGGGCCGCTGGCCGCAACACTCCTCGTCGTGGGGGCGGGCGGGGGATTCAATCAAGTCCTGAAAGATTGCGGCGTCGCGGCGTCGATCGTCCGGTTCGCCGAAAGCGCGAAGCTCCCGCCGCTCGTTCTGGGATGGATGGTTGCTGCACTGATCCGCACCGCCGTGGGATCGTCGACTGTCGCGATCACGACGGCGCTGGGAATAGTCGGGCCGCTGGCCATCGCACAAGGCGGCGTGAAGCTGGAGTTGCTCACCGTCGCGATGGGTGCCGGCTCCCTCTTCTTCTCGCACGTCAACGATGGCGGATTTTGGATCGTCAAAGATTTCTTCGGAATTAGCGTCGCTCAAACCTTTAAAACATGGAGCGTCGCAACGGTGCTGGCATCCGTCGTCGGCTTAGTGCTAACGTTGATCCTGCAAGCCGTCGTGTAAAATAGCCGCTTCGGTTGAGATCTAACATGCGTGTTTTTTTCGTGAGACTTTTCCTGTTGCTCCCGACACTCCTGAGTGTCCCTGCCGTGTCGTTTGCATCGGAAAACATCCGCGAGCTTCCGACCGAATTGAAGCTCAGCAGCGTCGGCGTTTCGATCCGCGCACCGCTGGGATTCCGCTACCGTCCGGGTGAATTGTTTCCGTTGGAATTTCAGATCTCAAATCCCGGAGCAGCGATGGATGTCGAGATCCAAGCCATCGAAGGAGGAGGGAAGGGGAACGAGTGGGCGGAGCGCGGTCGAGTTCCGTCGCCGGTCACGCTGGCGAACGGAACGTCGCGCTTCCAATTGCCGATGCGCGCGCCCGGCGTTTCGGCGGCGATTGAACTCGTCATCCGCGGCGGTGCGAGCGGGAGCGGCAAAGCTGAATTGTATCGCGCGAATCTGTCGCGGGTGCTGCAACCGTTGCCGTCGGGCGGTCGCGTCGTCGTGTTCTGCGGCGGCGGGTTGGCAAAAGAATGGGCGCAGGACCAAGCGGCGCGGCTGGCTCCCAACGAATTGCTCGCGGACGATTGGATGTGGGAGAGCGTCGATTGGCTGGTGCTTAACGATGCCTCGATCGCAAGCGCTCCGTCCGAGGCGTTGGGCGCGATGCGGCGCTGGCTGATCGGCGGTGGGCGCGTGTTTCTTCGTTCGTCCGATGCACTGGGAGCCGCGTTGAAGCTGCGGTTGTTGCCGTTTGAAGCGACGGGCGACATTCCGTCTGCATTGAAGTGGTGGCAAAAAAATGCCGGTCTGAAAGACGAGGATGTTTTGGCGTCGAAGAATTTTCGCCCTGTCTACGCGCGCCTTCGAAACGGATTCGGCCAGATCGTGTTTCTTTTCCCGGGCTCGCAGCTCGGTGATGCCGATGAAGCCGCCGTGTTCAATCGCCCGGACGTTCAACGTCTGCGCCAAGCGCTTCCCGATTCGCGCGTTCAACCCGGGCGCTTCGCAGCCTTCGTCCCGTCGTCTCCCGGCGAATCGCAGCGCCACGCCGTCATGTTATGGTCGATGATCGAAGCATTGATCGTCTGCGTCGCGCTTTTTTTCGCGCGGACAAGCCGATCGAAAATCGAGACGGCGCTGGTGCCGTTGGGCGCGGGCGCGTTGCTGGTGGCGCTGTTGGCGAACGGATTTCAGCAGCACGAACTGACCGTCTCGCGCGTGATATCAGAGCGCATCTCTGGCGATGGATCGACGGTCGTGCGCGACGAGTGGGCGTTTCTCGAAGCGTTCCTGCGCGAAAAGTCGCAGCTTGACGTTGCGGTCGAAGTGTCCGCGACCGGACCGCAAGCTGGAATCTTCGCGCCTCGTTTTGAAGAGTCCGGCGACCTGCGCATCGCGCGCGTGGATCGCGTCATGCGCGGGCGCAACACAGCGCTCGAAAAAATCACGATCCGTCCGAACCAACCCGTGCTGCTTTTTTCAAACACGATTCAAGCTCGAAATGCGTTGACCCTCAGCGCGCGTAGCGAGCTCGTGAAGATCGACGCATCGATTTCTCTGACCGTAAATCCAGACGATCTTCGCGGCATGGATCGCCGCCGGGCCGTGTGGATTTGCGCCAACAAGAGTGTCGTGCTACTCCAAAAAAACACCACGTCGGATGGTTATTCATCAAGCGCGTTTGATGATCGCGCATTGGAAGTGTTGCTCTCGGAAGAGACCGATTCAAGCCTGGCCAAAGCGCATGGTTTGGCGCTGAAGTGGGCGATGAGCGAGGCCGTAAAGAACAACGGAGAAGCCCTTGTTTTCTGGAGTACGGCACCCGTGTCAAACTCGGGTTCGATTGTGATTGAGGGCGTTGTCTCTCATGCCGGGAGCGACTTTCTGATGCGCACAATCGGCGTTGAGAAAGTCAGCGCGTCGAAATAAATCCGCGTTTACTTTGAAGCCGTCATCTGTGGAGCGGACAGCCCCGATTTCAGGAACAGCGTGAACCGGTCCACGTCGGTGGTATAGCCTTCGGGGAACGTGTTCAGAATTGTTCCGTCTGCGGCAACGATCGCATAGAATGGTAAGGTGCTGTTATTAAATCGCTTCACTTCTTCCGCTACATTTTTGGCACTTCGCGCGATTTCTTCGGGCGAGTTATTTGCATCCGTATAGAGTCGAACGACCACATAGTTTTTGAGGATGTCGTCGACTTCTTTCCGGGTAAACATGCCCTTCTCCATCAGCCGACAATTGACGCACGTGAAGCCCGTGAAGTCGAAGAAAACCGGCTTACCGGCTTTGCGTCCAGCAGCCATGCCACTCTCCCAGTCGTCGGTCGTTGAGGGTGGGTAAGGTCGCGGCGGCGGAAATGTGCCGATAAACGCTCCCAGCGCTTTATCGTTGCCCGAAAGGTCCGCGACCAGAAGGCCCGCGATCACGATGAAAATCGATGCGAACGCGATTCGAGAGCCACCGATTTTCTTCAACTTCGTGTCGTGCGGGAAGCGGACGATTCCGAGGATGTACGCGACCGTCGCCAGCGTCAGAGCGATCCAGATGCAGATGAACACTTCATGCGTGATAATCCCCCAGTGCCAGACCAGATCCGTGCTGCTCAGGAATTTCAGTGCAGCGGCGACTTCAACAAATCCCATCACCACTTTCACTGCATTCAGCCAGCCGCCCGAGCGCGGAAGCGACTTGATCGCTGTTGGAAAGAGCGCCAGAAAAAAGAACGGTGCTGCAAAGACCGTCGCGAAGACCGTCATCCCGAGCAGCGGCCACACCCAATCGCCTTTCACCGCCGCCAACATAACCGTCCCGACAAAGGGCCCCGTGCAGGAAAAGGAGGTCAGCGTGAAGACCAGTCCCATCAGCAGTAGCCCGAAGATGCTGTCGCCCCCGTGCGCGGATTTGTTGAGGCGGTTGATCAAGCCCGAAGGCAGTTGAAGTTCGTAGAATCCGAACAAACTGCACGCCAGCACCATGAACACACCGAAGATGGCCAGATTCATCCACGGGTTCGTCGCCAGTTCTCGGATGTTTTTGCCGAAGAGTACTTCGAGTCCGAATGCCAGCCCGACGTAGGTCAGGATGATGCCCGACGAAAAAATCATCGCGTCGCGAACCGCGTGCGAGTGCGAAACATGATTGCGTTTGGTGAAGAAACTGACCGTGATCGGGATCATCGGGAAGACGCACGGCGTCAGCAGCGAGATCGCTCCGGCAGCCGCGGCGGAGAGCAGAAAAGCCAGCAATCCCTGCGAGAAATCGATGTTCGATGGTGTCGGCGTTTTCAGCGCGATCGGCTCGCCTTTTTCTGTGACGGTCACCGTCACATCGAAGTACGCCGTGCTGCGTTTGCAGACTTTGTTACACGCTTGGGATTCAATCGCCAGCTTCAACGTCATCGTACCCAGCGGCGTTGTGGTCGAAATGCAGACAGGAATTTTGAAGCGAACTTTATCTTCGTAGATGCCAATATTGGAGGGCGGCGTCAACGTATCGTCCAGTTCGATTTTTGCAGGGCGATCGGCTTCCGCTTCGCCGTCGATACCGACCACTTCTTTGGGTTGAACGCTGAACGCCGTCACCGCGACGAACTTTGCATCCTGTTTTGTGGGGAACGTGTGCCAGCCGCTTTTGATCATTCCTTCAACTGTCAGGTAAATCGTCCCGCCCGCCGGAGCCGTCACCTTTAGATCCTGATCGGCCAGCGCCCAATCCACCTCTCCTCGACCCGCGTGCTGAAATGTCTTGTCCTTTTCTACATTACCGACTTTTTTTTTTAACGACACAACCGGCGTGAAAACCGTCGTCGTTTGTGGCAGACAATTGTCGGTGTCGCAGATCGTCGATTTCACGCTCAGCGTCAGCTTTACAGTTTCGCCGGTGGCCGAGGCCGCGAGCTTGATCGGCACCGTGACCGTCACTTTCTTCTCGAACGCTTCTACGAGCGGAATTCCAAACGCTTCAGCCGAGCGCTTGTCGTTGAACGGCTTCGGTTCATAGCTCACATTGTCGACATCTACCGTCGCCGATTCCTTCGGATCAACTGTGATGACCGTCGATTGCGGACCGATCTTGTATTTCAGCAGCGAGTAGGTGTGCCAGCCTTCCGGGATCACGCCGACGATATGCACCGTCACCGTTGATCCGGGCTGCCCTTCCACTTCCTGCTCCACCAACGACCACGTCACGCCCTTCGCCGACGCTTTGGATTTCTCGCCGAAGTCCAAAGCGAGCACGTTTGGGGACATTATGCTGATAATGACCAGGGCCGCGCTGAGTGCGCTG
The DNA here is from genome assembly GCA_025355035.1 of Planctomycetota bacterium. Taxonomy (GTDB): domain Bacteria; phylum Planctomycetota; class SZUA-567; order H5-PLA8; family H5-PLA8; genus JANXLS01. The sequence goes on from JANXLS010001201.1 coordinate 9,385, forward strand.
ATGCTGTGAAATGTCCGCATAAACAGAGAATTCCGTTCCTTTTCCTAACCCACTCGGGGCATCGCATCTGCAGCACTGTCCTTATATGCTTGACAGACGCCCGAGTATTCCTATTTATCGATAAAAATCAAATCTTTCCGTAAAAAAAGTAAACCGATTGTTCAAATCCCTCAATATGATCCTGAACAACACGCTCAATCTCAACGCGTCGTTACCCGTAACAGCCCGTTGAAAAAGGGGCGCATGGAAAAAGCCGAGCGATTTTGGTTCGGATCGAGGCATCGTTCTTTATGCGCGATTGGAGGAGATAACGCTTGGTTGCGGCCTGCAAACCGACGCCGGGCCCATTCGTTCTACCCCCACAACCCCTGCAACTTCTCCTTCTCCACAACACCCAGCGGAAACTTCTTGCTGAGCGGGTGTTGAGCAATGCCTGCGAATTCGCGCAGCGCTTCGTGGATGTGTTCCGGTCGGACGCGCACGCCCTTGGCCTTGTCCGTCGCCAACGTCTTCGGATCGATTGGCACGTGAAGTTGCTTCTCGTCCGTCGCGCCGATCACACGATTGCCTTTAATACCTTTGCCGATGAACATGATCGACCCGATCGACCAGTGATCCTTGCCGTTGCCCGCGTTGTAATTCGGCGTGCGCCCCATTTCGCTCTGCACGACGATGACCAGTTTCTCGCGGATCTTCAGCGCCTCCGCGCGATGCAACACGTACGCGATCCCGGCGAGCAATTCCGGGATCAGCGTCATCTGATCGCGGTCGTTGTTGGAGTGGCTGTCGAACTGTCCGATCGACAGGTTCGCCGACACGCAAACACCCGCCATGAACGACGCCAGCGCGATCTCCGCCTGCTGCGCGAGCCGT
>JANXLS010001216.1 GCA_025355035.1 Planctomycetota bacterium
GGCGGCGGCTCGCAACGCTCGCTGTCTTTTTGTCAGGTAGCTGTTACTTGACGCCGTTGCGGACGTTTTCGACTTCGGGGGCTTGGCCGATGTAGAGGATGATGCGCTGGTCGCCGCGCATGAGCGAGACGAAGGGCGGGAGTGGTTTTTGCGGGTCGGATGAAGGCGCTCCGGTGCTGATTTCAGCGACTTTGAAACCGCCGGCGATGACTTCGCCTTTTCGATAGAGCGTTTCCGGAGCTCCGGGAATCTGGATCATCGCGCCCGTGGCTCCGGAGCCGGAGGGGATCACGTCCACGAGCTTAAAGAGCTTGATCATGTCGATTTGCTGCTTGAGCAATTCGCGGTCGAATTCGGGCCAACTGGAGTCACGACCATTGGGGAGCGTGTTGAGGACGAAGTTGTCTTTTTCGCCGCGCAAGGCTCGGAGACAGGCGAGCAGGATCATGCGTTCGTTCATGTCCTGCGGGGTTCCCAATTGAACGGAGAGGATGCTGCGGTTGTCGCGACCGCCGGTGTCGGGTTCGTTGCTGTTGAGCCGGGTGGGTTGGATGAGCTGATTTTTGAAACGACCGCGCGCGGCTTCGGAGAGGGCGGGGATGGCGTCCTGGGCGTCGAGCCGCGTGAGGGCCGACGCGGCGGTTGTGCGGACTTGGGTGTTGGGGTCGGAGAGTTTGGAAATCAAGAGCGGAATCTGATCCATGCGGCCGAGGCGTCCGAGCAATTCGCAGCCCATCGCGCGTTCCTGGAGCGAGCCGGAGGTGGTGGCGCGGCAGATCAGGGGGACGCCATCGGCACATCCGAGATAACCGAGCGCGAGAGAGGAGCGGAGGCGCATGACGTCGTTGGGGGATGTCAATTGTGTCTTTAATAGAGGCAACGCGAAACGCGCGCCGAGGTAGGGGAAGAGCATGACGGCGGTGGTCCAGACTTCGTCGAAGCGGGAATCGAGGGCGGAGATGAGGTAGCCGGGAGAGCGCGGATCGTTGAGTTGGGCGAGGCCGGTGAGGCCGAGCACTTGGTAGGCTGGGATGTGCGATTCGAGGGATTGGATGAGGTGTTCGCGGCCGGCGGGGTCGCCGAAGCGGGCGAGGGCGAGGGCGGCGCTTTGTTTGACGAATTCGATTTCGCCGCGGTCGTCGAGTTTCATGTGGAGGGTGGTCAGGGCGGATTCGTCGCCGATCATGCCGAGCGCGCCGACGCAGGCGGAACGGACGGAGAAGTTTTTTTCAAGCTTGGCTTTTTCGATGAGCATGGGGACGGCGCGGCGGACGCGCAATTCGCCGAGGGCTTCGGCGCAGGCTTCGCGCAGGGGGGCGTCGGTCTGGCCGTTGGTGTTGAGGCCGACCATGAGCGCGTGATCGATGGTATCGTCGCGTTTGCCGATGACGGCGATCACGCGGGCGGCGGTAACGGCGAGCATGCCGTTGCGAACGACTTCGTCAAGGAGCGCCGGGAGGGCGTCGAGGCGTTTTTCGGCGGCGGCGCGTTGGAAAGCGGCTTCGCGGGCGACGATGTCGCGGGTCTTCAAACCTTTGCGGTAGTCGTCGAGTGAGCCGATTTCTTTTTGGGTTTCGGCGATGGCTTTATCGGCGCTGGCTTCGGGTTTGGCGGCGGGCAGCGGGTTGGGTGTTGGGGCTTCTTTTGCGGTGTTTTCGGCGACGGCGAATTTGGCGGGATTGAAATTGGAATTGATGGGCGAATCGGCGGTGATGGGGGTGTTGTCGCTGGCGTTGAAGCCTGTGGCGGCGGCAGCGGCGGTTGCAGCAGGGGCTGCGGCGCGGGCTGCGTTTTTTGCGTTGGGCGCGGGTTCGAAATCGGTGATGGGATGGCGGCCGGGGCCGTTGTTTTCGATGACTGGTTTTGGCGCGTCGGATTTGCCGGCCTGGGCGTTTTTGGCGATGCGATCGGATTCGTTTTTCGTTTGGATGCGGAGCATTTCGTTGGCGATGCGACTGGAGAGGAGTCCTTGCGAGCCGGCGGGTGCGGGCATGAAAGCGGCGCTGGAGGGCACTTCGGGTTTACCGCCGGGCGCGTAGATGTCGTTTAGTTTTTGGGAGTCCATTTTCGTGGTAGCACCCATCGAAGTGCCGTCGGGCTGTTCGCTGAAGACTTGGCCGAGCTTCTTCTTTTTCAAATGGGTGTCATTGAGTTCGAATTGGGTGCCGACGGGGCCTTGCTGGACTAATTTTTGGGGTTGGGTTCGGCCGAAGAGGCGTTGGAGCAGGCCGGGTTTTTCGTCGGTCTGCCCGAGTTTTTCGGCGTCGGCGATTTGGGCTGAACCGCTGTTTTGAAGGACTTTTGTATCGAGCGGGTCGGCGCTGTTTTTCTTGCCGCGACCGGCGGAGTTGCCATTGATCACGCTGGTGTTGTTGCCGGTCAAGGAGTTTGCGCCGGAGTTGCCGATTTGAGTGGGTTGCTGATTCAAATCGTTGGGGGAATTCAGCTGGATGGATTTTCTAGGGTTCTTGTTCTTGGGGTCGTTTGGCAATTCGGCGAAGGGCGTGTTGCCGGTCGCGAACGCTTTGGGGGCTTTGGGATCGAACTTCGCTTCCTTGTCTTTTTTCTTGTCGGGCTGCGGGCCTTTCTTGATGGCTTCTTCGGTGACTTTGCGTTGTTTGTCGATGTTGTCGCGGACTTTTTCGAGCGCGGCGATGCGGAGGTCGTCGGCGGTTTTGCCCGCGTCTTTGTTTTTATCTTTGTCTGACTTGGGATCTTTTTTCTGACCGGTGGCGAAGTCGGAGAGTTTTGTGTTGATGGGTCGGGGATTGATGCCGTCGGCTTCCTGATCGCAGCCCACGCATGCGCAGAGCAACGCGGCGCACCCGGTGGCGCGCAGGACGAGGAGGATGGAAGCGAGTGGACGCATGGTGTCGGTAGCCCGAACTCTTTTTAGAGCGTTTACTTCGCCTGGCGTTTGATCAGGGCGTCGAGGACCACTCGGTGCATGACGTCGCGCGGGGCTTTGTGACCGGTCCACAATTCGAACTGTCGGACGCCTTGGCCGATGAACATCGAAATGCCTTCGATTGTCGTGCAGCCGTGCTTTTCCGCCAGTTCCAATAATCGTGTGCGCAGGGGATTATACACGGTGTCGAAGACAAGTCCACCTTGAGGAATTTGATTTTCGGAGAGGGGGGACGTGTCGCTGTTTGGCGACATTCCGAGGGGCGTGGTGTTGACGATGGCGTCGAATTTCAG
>JANXLS010001282.1 GCA_025355035.1 Planctomycetota bacterium
GGCTTCGGCCTCGCCGTCGCTACAATCTCCGATAAAGACTACATTCTTTTCCTATGGCGCGGTCCGCGCTCGCGCGGCGAAGTCTCGACAAACAAGGCAAATGTTCTTCAATTGGTCCGCGTCAAAAACGGCGAGGAAACAATCCTCGCTGAAAAGCCCGCACATTACCGCCCCTATGAATTCTACCGCGTCGGCATCAATTGGACTGGCGACACAATCAAATGCATGATCGACAAAAACGAACTGCTGACCGCAACGATCCCCGACGCCAAACGCGGCAAGATTGGATTGTACGCCGTGAAGGGCGATCCCGTTTTCTTCGATGACGTTCACGTCGCCGGCGACCGGACGATCACCGCCGCGTGGCATCAAGCCGAACGATCCATGAACACCATTTTCGCGCACGAAGACGACATGGAAGTCTGGGCCAATCCGGCACTGGAATTCAAACGCGACATCAAAACCGGTTGGTCGATTCACAACCAACGCTTCCCCGGCGAACAAGCCATATCGCTTTCCAAACCGCGCTTTAATGAACTGCAAGTTGTCCTTCATAGCAGCGACAATCCCGATGATCCCACATCCCCGCGCCTTACGATTCGCGAGGGTATTGCCAAAGTGACCGGCGAAGGAATTCCAGATCAACGCTTGGAGGTCGGTGCCGGTCCTTATCAGAATATCCACTTCGCAGGAAAATGGCTCGCCCACCACCTGATGGAACTTCGCGTCAAGATCGACGGAAAAGAATTGTCCACAGCGCAGTTCATTGGAAATTCAAAAAGCGATGCGTCCAAGCAGCGGGAAATTCCGACTCGCGTGGCAATAAAAGGGCTGAAGAATCTCGGCGATCCCAACACCGTTCATATCTCGTCGTCCGGGACGATGGAATATTCCTTCGACAACGCTCCCAGCGATTGGAAAGTCGTCAGCGGTCGTTGGGGCCTACTCAACAAATGGATCTGCGACCCGCGCTGGTCGTGGTTTGGCGGACGCACCAAAACCTGTGCCGCGATCTGGAACAAGCACATTTTTTCGAACGACCTAAGCGTCGATGCGCACGTCGCTTTGCTCATGACGCGGGACAACCCTCCCTTCGAACGCCCCGGCGATTTCAACCTTGCGATCTGCGGCGACGGCGTCAATCTTGACTCCGGCTACACGCTCATCTTCGGCGGCGACATCAACAGCTGGACTCGCTTGTATCGCAAAGGCGTGCTCGTGGCCGAAGCGACAAAAGAGGAATTCCGCGTCCACAGCGACCGCATCCGCCATCCCGACAAACCGGACCTTCATCAGCGCTGGTTCCACCTTAAATTGGAGAAGATCGGCAACACTGTCTTTTTTTATCGCGACGGCGCACAGGCCTTCAAATTCGTGGATCCCGATCCGATCCAGGAAGGCCGTGTCGGCTTCTGGACGATGGACAACAGCTTCTTGATCTCGCGCGTCCGTATCGCTCACGGCGGTGCTCGCCCGGCGCCATTCGAAGACGGAAAATGCGAACGCCTGGACGACCCCCGAGCCGTCAACATCGTCGATGGCGAAATCCCGACAACCGTCACCCGCGAATTACTGCCTCCTGAAATCGCCGCAGCCATGGAAGTGCCGCCCGCTGCGTTTAAATCAGTCGACGGAATCGCTCCAATGGATGGAAAAGCAGACAACGTCAACCCGGGAAAAAATATCGGCTACCACCTCGTCAACGGTATCGGCGGCGGCCCGTTCGCGCTCCAATTTCGTGGACACTTAATTGATGTCGAACGCGATGGAGTCATCCGGTTCGCATATAAAATTGATCCCGGGGCGATGATCGATTTCTATCTCGTCGATGTCCGCGAAAACGAATTCAACCCGCGCCACAAGGGCTGCTACCGCTGGCGATTGAGTGGACTCAAAGAAGACAATTCCGGAATCGTGTCGAACGAATTTGCACCCCTTGTCGGCGAAATCCCCGGCGCAATCACGGACGGAAAATGGCACGCCATTCAATTCGATCTCCA
>JANXLS010001284.1 GCA_025355035.1 Planctomycetota bacterium
AATTGACGTCGATTTCGCATAATGCCCGTTTGCGCGTGAAGGCGTACGTGCCGGAAGAGCCGTGCGAGATTGACAGCGTGTCGGGATTGTGGTCGAGCGGGAATTGGGGCGAACGCGAGGCGTACGATTTCTTCGGCGTGATCTTCAAAGGCCATCCGGATTTAAAGCGAATTTTGATGCCGGAGAATTATGAAGGACATCCGTTGCGCAAGGACTACCCGTTGAAAGGTCGCGGCGAACGCGACAATTTCCCCAAGTTTGTTCGAGCGTAGATTGCAGTCGAGAATTCGGAATTCGAGAATCAACATCGCAGTGCGACTCTTGAATTCAAAAATACGTTGAATCTGGAACGTGAATGGAAACATATGCAAACGACCGTTGAAGACGTAAAGAAAATCGCTCCGACAGCGACCAAGGAAGTGTTCAAGACGATGTCGATGAACATCGGGCCGCAGCACCCTGCCACGCACGGGACGTTGCGTTTGAAGTGTGAAATGGATGGCGAAACGCTGGCGAAGATCGAGCCTGAAATCGGCTTTCTGCACACGGGGTTCGAGAAGTTGGGCGAGTACCGCAATTACAATCAATTCGTGATCGTGACGGACCGCATGAATTACCTGTCGCCGCTGAACAACAACATCGGATTTGCGATTGCGTGTGAGGAGCTGTTTGATGTCAAGGTTCCGACGCGCGGGCAGTATGTGCGCGTAGTCATGGCGGAGTTGTCGCGCTTGGCGGACCACGTTGTTTCGGTTGGATTGCAGGCGATGGATTTGGGCGCTTTTTCGGTGATGCTGTGGACGTTTATTGAACGCGAAAAGATGTACGATATTTTCGAAGCGGTGACGGGAGCGCGCTTGACCACGAGCTGGACGCGAATCGGCGGAATCTTCCGCGACGTGCCGCCGGATTTTTCGAAGCTGGTCAAAGATTACGTTGGGAAGTTTCCGAAGATTCTTGACGAAATCGAATTGATGTTGAACAAGAACAAGATTTTTAAGGATCGCACGATCGACGTCGGAAATCTGACGAAAGAAGAAGCGATTAGCTTCGGGTTGACGGGACCGATGCTGCGGGCGTGCGGAGTACCGTATGACATTCGCAAGGCGAAGCCTTATCTTTGCTATGATCAAATGAATTTCGATGTGCCGACGCGGACGGAAGGCGATGTCTTTGCTCGGTACCAGGTGCGCATGGGCGAGATGCGCGAATCGATCAAGATCATTCATCAGGCGTTGGAGAAGATGCCGGAAGGGCCGGTCAATTCGGTTGATCACAAAGTGACGCTGCCGACGAAGGACATGGTTTATCACGACATGGAGAGTTTGATCCACCATTTCAAGCTGGTCATGCCGGGGCATGGATTGATTCCGCCGAAGGGCGAAGTGTATTCGAGCACGGAAACGCCGAACGGGGAGTTGGGTTTTTATCTGGTTTCGGATGGAACGGGGGTGCCTTACCGGGTACGTATTCGACCGCCGAGTTTCTACAACTACAGTTCCTACGTCAAACAGGTAACAGGTAGAATGCTCTCCGACGCGGTGTCGTGCATGGCGAGTATTAATGTGATTGCGGGAGAATTGGATAGGTAGGGTAAAATGGCGGTTCCGCGACAAAAAGTTAATTGTTCCTATGGATTCAAGGGCGTAACGAACGGGAGTATGTTGCCAGTTGAGTCACTCACGCTTTCCAAATCTATCCAATTATCGTCGCGACTATCCAAGCAACCCTTGATAGGGCGTGAGCAGCCAGGCGAGGTCATTCGAATGACACCGGTTGATTTGATTCCAACAATAAAAAATGCCGACATCGACTTTGTACTGGTGGATGCTCATGGGATTGGTGGATGGTTACCGGAAGCGCGGGCGACGGAGGATGTGGATTTTTTGGTGCGAATAAAAGACAAGCAGAAAGCGACAGACGCGTTACTGAAAGCATTTCCAAATTGGCAGGTAGAAAAATTTCCGGATGTTTGGAGATTCAAGCAGGGTGAGGCTTGTCTGGTCGATCTCATGCTGACTCGCGCACCGCTTTACAAGCGTGTTATAAACGAGTATCGGGAAATCAGGCTCGGCAAGCTAAAGGTCAAAGTTCCTAAACTTGAAGCGGCGTTGGCCATGAAATTCGCCGCAATGACGGGGCATTACCGGAATTTCGACAAGAAGTATTATGATGCAGGTGATTTCTCTGGGATGGTTCGGAAGAATAAAATAATTGATTTTTCACTTTTGCGTGAATTAGGCGAGCTTGTTTTTGTCGATGGTGGTGCGCAAATAATAAAATATGTAGAAGATGTTTGTGCCGGACGACGATTGGA
>JANXLS010001305.1 GCA_025355035.1 Planctomycetota bacterium
TAACTGTCACGTGGGTTCGAATCCCACCCGCTCCGCCATATCATTTGAAACGCCCCTGAAAAGGGGCGTTTTCGTTTAAATACCTGCCTTTGTTCGCGTTACACGATAAATCCATTTCTGACGTTTTCTGGATTCTACCGGATTTTTCGCGGCAATTGCCACAAAATTGCCACACGCGAGGCAAAACGAAATGGCTACGACGTATCGTGACCCAAATTGGCCGCCCGGACTCATCCAACGCGGGAAGGGCAAGATAAATGCGAAAAATCTGCCCTCCGTGGATCGGCGTATTTTCCGTCGGGGGTGTAACGTTTCGAAATCGAGAGACGATGTCCCGATCTCGGCAACCCTATAAACACGATCAGCGCGTTTAAATCTCTCCTGACACGGGATGCGTGACGCGTTAATATCCGGTGACGACTGGACAAATCGACGTTCAACATTTTGCGGTACGGGTACTGACATGATTGAAAAAGATTACGACGAGATTCGCGCGCTGTTTGCACAGAGTCCGTCTGCTGGCGTCGATGCCCTGCTGGCGAAGTTGGGAGACAGTTGCGAGCATCATGCGCTTTTTCGCGCGAAATTGTTGCGGAAGCGATTGGAGCTTGGGTTGCCGTTGATCAATCCCGGCGATTTGAAGACGGCTCCAAGCGACGCTCGCGAAGCGTATGAGAATTTCGTTGAAGAGGCCTGTCGTGAAATTGCCGCGCGATATCTGGCGGAGGGAAATATCCCGCAGGCGTGGCGGTATTACCGGACGATCGGCGATACGAAGCCGATTCGCGAGGCGTTGGAAAAAGCCGATGCGAAGACGGCGACCGACGAGATGATCGACATCGCGCTGAATCAAGGCGCACACCCGATGCGCGGTTTTGAGATGACGCTGGAACGAGATGGACTGTGCCGGACGATCACCACGTTCGATACGGAGTTCACATCCGATCTGCGCGAAAAGCGGTTGGCGGCGGCGATGCTCGTGCGGGCGATCTATCGCGAGCTGGTATTGGGAACGCGGAAGCAGATTTTTGAGCGATTTGGCGAATGGCCGCCGGAGACGGATTTGATCGATCTGGTTCAGCATCGGCCGTGGATGTTCGAGAATTCGAATTACCACGCGGACCCGTCGCACTTGAGTTCGATCTGCCGAATCGCGCTGATCGTTGATACGCTGCCCGAGCAGATCATGGCGCTGTCGTTCAGCGAATACGGCAAGCTGTTGGACAAGCGGTTACAGTACG
>JANXLS010000034.1 GCA_025355035.1 Planctomycetota bacterium
GTACTGTTTTGCAAGGAAGAAGACGAAACATCGTTGCAGGAACTCGCCAAACGGATGCTCGGTGCGTACGTTGAATACGCATCGCTGGAAGCAACGCTGCCTGAACAGGCGCAAATCATTTCGATCGAACACAGTAATCGTTTCCGGTTGCTGGCTGACGTGCCGCCCATCGAATCGAGAATTGATCTTCTCGAATTGCATGGCACTGACCTCGTCGTCTCGGATTTGAAAAGTTCGAAATGCCGCTGGAACGATGCGAAGGTTGCCGAGTCCATTCCGCAGTTGGTCTTGTACGCCACGGGACTGCTTCCGCTGATGCGGGAAATGGGAGCAACGCGGATCGTGACCAAGTTTGTGGTCGTGACCAAAGCTGTCAAACCCAAAGTACAGGTATTGCAGCCACAATGTTCCCAAGACGACGTTGTTCGCCTCAAGCAAACAATATCAGAAACATGGGCTGCAATTAAAACCGGCCTGTTTCTGAAGCGGGAATCGTGGGCATGTGCCCAATGCCCCTTTAAGAATCGCTGCCTTGGTCGTTAATAGTTGCAAACCCATTTGTTGAATCATCGAAGCCTTGTCCGCTTAAAAATCGGAGACCTGTGAATGATGAACTCCCGAACGACAGTTCTGGCTGAACTCGGCACGCTCGTCACTGAGTATGACGCAGTCTCAAAACCCAATTCAGCCTGGTGCGTTGACGACGCGCTCGGACAGTTGTTGATTCGTTTGAACGCTGAAATTCGTCGGACTCGTAAGTCCACCGAACCGCAGCCTTTGAACAACGTTTGATTTTTCAATTCCAATCCAGATGCCCGGCCCACGCAAAATGCCGCCTGCGTGGGCCGTTTTTATTTCATGCGGCCAATCTAAGAGGAGCACGCTCATGTCTGTCAATTTGCTCAACAGCATTCCCGCCCACCGTCGTGATCGCATGTTCGCCAAGATTCGCCGCATGGTCAACGAAATCGACGCGGTGGATCGCAGCCTTGAAGCGGTCGGCGAAGAAGGGATTGCGATCGATGAAACGCTGGAAGCCGTCGTCGGTCTGATCCGCGGCGAAGTACGGCGAGTGAAGCGATCGCGCGTCGCCGCATAAAGTCACCGAGGACGTGTCCGCACAAACAGTGCGGACAAGTCCATTATCAAAACTTTCAGCCTGATGAAACTAATCCCTTCCAGACAGCTTTTTCACAAATTTCAAACTGGAGATATCCAACATGCTCATGCTTCGCAAAGGATCCGAAGTCAGTCGTGACCAACTGCGCGACATTCAAACGCCGGAGCCGA
>JANXLS010000039.1 GCA_025355035.1 Planctomycetota bacterium
GAAACGGACATGTTGCGACTTTTGTCCGCGATGCTCAAAAAACGAACGACGCTCGTCACGGAAAAATAATCCGCGCGCGCGGCCCGCACCGGGCAGTCACTTGCCCGGCAGCACACTAGCCCTGATGCCACGGACGCGAATGTCCGTAAGCGTCAAATCAGAAGGGAAAGAATTCCCGGGTACGCCGGGACTCCAAACGAATGCAATCATCGACCGAACCGAACGGCACATCCGTTCCACACGCTCCAGAAGGCAATATCGCTCCGGCCGCTCATGCCGCCGAACGCGCTGCTCCACCGCAACACCCTCATCCAGAAACCACGACTGCGCCGACAAAAGCCGACGCCGCTGCCTCTGAAATTCACGCGCGCGAACATCGAGACGTTGGGCGCGATCGTTCCAACGATCATCGCACGGGACGCGACCACGGGCCGACACTCTCGGACGACGAAATGGTCGTCGTGCTGGACGAGAACACGAAACTTGCCGGATCGTTCGACGAAATGGGATTGGCAGCAACGACGCTCGACAGCGTCAAAGCCGCTGGATACAGCAAGCCGACGCCGATCCAGAGCCTGTTTATTCCGCGCGCGAAAACGGGCCGCGACGTGATGGGCCAGGCGCAAACCGGAACGGGCAAAACGGCCGCGTTCTTGCTTCCCATATTTGAAGCGTTGAAGCCCGGCGGCGGCGAAGGATTTGCCCAAGCGATGATCCTTGCGCCGACGCGCGAACTGGCGATCCAGATTCACGGTGAAATCGCGAAGATCGGTTCGACGCTCGGATTTTCGTCGATCACGCTTTATGGCGGGTCGTCTTACGAGCCTCAGATCGAAGCGCTCAAGCGCGGGGTGGACATCGTCGTTGGGACGCCGGGGCGGCTCATGGATCACATGAAGAGCCACCGGTTGGATCTGCGCGGAATCAAAGTCGCCGTGCTCGACGAAGCGGATCGGATGCTGGATCTCGGCTTCCGCAAAGACATCGAATACATTCTTAAGCATTGCCCGAAAAATCGCCAGACGCTTCTGCTCTCCGCGACGATTCCCGACGATATTCGCAAACTAGCCCGACGCTTCATGGACGATCCGATCGAAATCTGGACAGCCGTCGAAAACCTCTCGGTGGATACGATCGAGCAGTTCTATTGCGCGACCGAACGCGATCAAAAATTGCCGATGTTGCTGAAGCTCCTGGATGTTGAAAAGCCCACGCTTGGGATCGTTTTCTGCGGCACGAAAATGGGAGCGAAGCGGCTCGCGGAACGACTTAACCGGCTGTACATTCCGGCGAAGGAAATTCACGGCGATTTGCAGCAGGCTCGGCGCGAGAAAATCATGGCGCGTTTCCGCAGCGGACAAGTCACGTTGCTGATCGCGACCGACGTGGCCAGCCGTGGCATCGACGTCGACGACATCACGCACGTATTCAATTACGACATTCCGTACAAGATCGACGATTACGTTCATCGTGTCGGTAGAACAGGTCGCATCGGGAAATCGGGCAAGGCGTTCACGTTCGTGACGCGCGACGAAGGGCAGTATCTCACCGAAGTCGAAATGCTGATCAACCGCCAGTTAAAACCGATAAAGTTCGACGACCTCACGAGCAAGTGGTGGCCGGTTCCGCCATCGGCTCCTCCCGAAGGTTTTGAACACGAACATGAACAATATCTCTCCGAAGAGGCGGGTGCTGGCGGAGGTTCAGGTGGCGGGTCCGGGCGCAAGAAGAAGGGACGCAGCCGAAAAGAGCGTCCGGAGAAGCGCGAGTCGAAGGCGCGTGTCGAAAAACGCGAGCACGTTGCGCCTGTTGCAGCACCTATTGAGGGCAGCACGACGGCACTCGGATCCGGGCAAAACGCTCCAAGCGAGTCGGGAACCAGCGAAGTCGGAGCCAGCAAACCGCGCGACCGCGGCGGACGCGGACGGCGCCAGCGCATTCAGATCGTTTGCGCACGCTGCGGAATTGAATCGTCCGTCAACTTCGAACCCGATCCGACGCGCCCGATCTTCTGTTCGCCGTGCCACAAAATTCACAAAGCGGAACGCGAAAAACTCGCAGCTGAAGCAGCCGTTGCGGCTGGAGCGTCGCATCTCCACGAACTCGATCCGCACACGAGCCACGCCGGCCCGATGATTTCCGACGCGTCGATCGATCTGGATGCCGTTGGCATCCCGTCGCTGATGGACGGCGGTTTGGGCGGAGCGGACATCAGCCTCTTCGATTGATATCGATACAAGGCTCGCCGCGAAAACGCGGCGAGTTCTTTTGGTAATGCCCCTCCCCGAGCGCGTCTTTATTGACGGCAATCTGCAATCGGCACTCAAGAATCAGGACTCTCTCATCGATGGCTTGCGACGTGATGGTAAAATGTGTGGACTGCGGCGCGGAGTTTGAATTCACGACGCGCGAGCAGATGTTCTATCAGGAGAACGGCTGGGACGCGCCGCGCCGCTGCAAGACCTGCCGCGGCAAACGCCATCCGGAATCGCGGACTCCTCATTCGCACTCACACGAAAAGTCGTCGCCGTCGGATCTGCTTCCCGCGGTCGTGGTTCCGGGCGCGGACAATCACCCCAAATTCCGCGTCAACTGTTCGTCGTGCGGCGTCGAAACGGCTGTGCCTTTCAAGCCGGACCCCAAACGACCGGCGTTCTGTAAAGCATGCCTTGCGAAATCAAAGGCCGGGAAGCGCTAGAGCGGTTTCAGCTCTGCAAAACGGGCTACTTTGCGAGCGTTTTCGCGATCTTCTGGAAAACGTCCTGGCTCTTTCCGCCTTCGCCCGGAAAGCCTGCGTGTTGAACCATCCAAACATAAACGAGACCGCTCTTCGGATCGACGCTCATGTTCGTTGCCTCGGCGCCGCCGTGTCCGAAATTTCCGCCGCCAGTTGAGAATCCGAAGCCGTAATTGTCTTTGAGCGCGCCGGTTTGCTTGCTGGTCATCTGCTTAAGTGACGCTTCCGAGATGTAGCGCTTCCCGTCGAATTCGCCGCCGTTCAGCAGCATCTGACAGAAGCGCGCGCAATCCGTTGCCGTCGAGAACAATCCGCCCGCAGGCATCGGCTGGCGCGTGCGATCGCTCAGTGGATACGCCAGTTGGCTGATCTTGATTTCTTCCAGATCGTTTTTTTCCTTGTTCGGCTTATACGACTTCGCGATCCGCGCGACCTGCGCTTCGTTTGGCCAGAACGTCGTGTCCTTCATGCCAAGCGGATCGAACAATCGCTTCTGCAAAAATTCTTCATATGGCATGCCGCTGACCACTTCGATAATCCGCCCCGCGGTGTTGATCCCGGCGTTCGAATATTTGTACGCCTCGTCGGGCTCGGTGTTGAGCGTCAACTTCGCGTAACTGGCCACGCGCTCGCTCAACGGTTTTTGATCGAGCGTCGGTTTTTCCATCGGCGACGCGAAGGGCAGCCCGCTGGTGTGAGAGAGAATGTTGCGAACCAAAATCGGATGCTTCGGGGCCTTCGTCGCTTTCTTGTCTTTGTCAGTGGGATCGAGGACCGCCTGGCCTTTGAACTCCGGCAAATATTTTTCGACCGGATCTTCGACGTTTACTTTGCCTTCATCGACGAGCATCATCAACGCTGTCGCAGTGATCGGTTTGCTTTGCGACGCAATCCAAAAAATGTCGTCCGTCTTCATCGCTCTCTTCGCCGCGATGTCCGCGAATCCGACTGCTTCGAGGCAGAGAATTTGACCCTTCGTCGCGACAAGCGTCACTGCACCCGCCAGGGAATGGCTGTCAACAAACGGCTGCAACTTCGGTGCGATTACCGAGGTTTGCGCGGCTTCCTCTGCGCGAATTGAGAGGGTGCAAATCAGAACCACTATGAGCACCTGCCAATTACGCGATAGCCGAAACGAATTTGTGAGAGGCATACCTTCTTTGCTCCATTCAATGAGGAGTTGAACGACTCGAACGCACCCGTCAAAATCGGTGTAGTTCCGAGCATATACATACTCCGATGAGGCTACTTAATTCACTTTTCTTAATTCACTTTATTGAGCCGCACGGGGCAATAATCAACATGAGGAATTCGCCATCATGAGCACAAGGACCTCCCAACATTCCATCACACGCCGCGAAGCATGCTCGTTACTCGGCGGCGCTTTCGCTTCACTTACTGTACCGCACGCTTCTGCTGACGATGCACCCGGAGCGTACCGCCTCAATTATCAACTTGCGTCAGCGATGTACGGCACCTTTGCGCTCGACACGATTTTGGTCGAAGCACAGAAAACCGGCACGAAAACGATCGACATCTGGCGCAAGCCGCACGGCGATCAGCGCGAGCAGTTGGAAGTCATGGGCGTCCCAGCGTTTCAGGAACTTCTGAAAAAACACGGTGTCGAAGTTGGCACGTTGACTTGCTACACTCCGGGACCGTTTAAACTCCAGAATGATTTTGCCATGGCAAAACAACTCGGCGCGAAGATCATCGTCACGGGCAGCGACAAGGAAGTGAACGAACCGTCCGGTCCCACCGCGCGCGATGCCGTCGCAAAATTTCTTGAGAAAATGAAGCCCCATGTCGAAGCGGCGGCGTCCGCCGGAGTGCGCATCGCCATCGAAAATCACAGCGGACAAATGTTCTTCACGCCGGATTCGATGCGTCACTTCGCGGAGCTGAACACATCGCCGAATCTCGGCGTCGCGTTCGCCCCGCACCACCTTTCAAAATACGCCGACGATATCCCGAAACTCATCAACGATCTCGGCCCTCAGCTCGCGTTTTTCTATGCGCAGGAACACGGCAAAGGCTTTATCGGCAAGCTTCCGAAAAACGAAGAGATGATGCAGATGCCCGGCTACGGTGGCGGGCTCGATTACAAAGCTGTGGCCGCGGCATTGAAGAAAATCAACTTCCAGGGGTTTGTCGAAATTCTCATGCACCCCACCCCGCGCGGCATCCCGATCCTCCCAACGATCGACGAGGTCACCGCCGCGATTAATAAATCGCGGACGTATTTGGACGCGTGTTTGAAGGGGTAGCAAAGGGACGATTGGTCCCTAGCAGCCCGTTGAAAAAGGCTCGCATGGAAAAATCCGGCGCTTTTTGTCCGGCTCTTCGTTGCGAGCTTCAAGCGTTATCTCCT
>JANXLS010000053.1 GCA_025355035.1 Planctomycetota bacterium
ACGGCTCCGAGCCGTTCTACCTGGCTACTTGCCTTTGCCTGACTTACCCGAACTGCCGACATACGAGAACGAGTAGACGTCGCCGTAGACGCCATCATTAAAGATCACCGTGATCGGGATCATTAGCGTAGCGTTCACCTGCCCCGTGACGGGGTTGACCGCGCCGACGCGCGCCAGCGTGGACTGCAGCGCTAGGAACTTCGCCTGGTAGCGGATCGTTTTTGAGCGCGTGGTCAAGGTGAACTTGCCACCGAAATCGCCGAACGCCTTGTTATTGCTGAGCGTCCCGGTGTCAATCGTGTCACCCGCGACGATGATCTTGATCTCCGTGCCGTCGGCCGCCGTGCCAAAGCCCGGGTCGCTTAGGGTGATGTCGATGCCATCACTGGCGCCGCCGGTTTCGCCGTTAGGAACCTTGAAATTCAACGCAAACGACTTCTTGGCGAGCGTGGCCTTGATGATCGTCAGGTTCACGTTCACCACCGTGCTGCTGGTCGTGGAAAGACCCAAGCCGTCCAGAATGGTCGCTTTGGCAGTGTACGTTCCGGCTGTGGCGTAGACATGCGAATCGGAAGTACCCGAACCCTTCGAGCCGTCGCCATAATCCCAAGCCACCGTAATCGGTGAATTGTTGGGATCGGTGGCGCTCACCGAAAGGATGCAGGTGCCGCCCACGTAAGCCGGATTGGGCTCGCATTTGACCGCCGATGTGATCACGGGCGGTGAGGGGGGTGTGCCAACCGTGGCCGTGCTCGCCCGGGCGTAGCCGATGACGTCCAATTCAATCAGTTCTGTGCCGAGCTTCACATCGGAAACGCCGGGCGTTCCAAACGCGTCCTGGATCTGCGGCGTTTGACCGCCGTTAATGCTGTAGTAATCACCGAAATCGCCACTCTTGTCCTGATTGAACTGCGCCAGGGTCGTGACGCCATCGATCGAAAAATACGATGTCGCATTCGCATCAACCGTGTAGCTGCGAGCGCCGACCGCATTATAGCGGAAAAGATCGACGGGGCTGATGGGG
>JANXLS010000112.1 GCA_025355035.1 Planctomycetota bacterium
TCGCCCATCTTTTCCCAAAGTCGCTCCCAATACGCGATGGTACCGGATTGCCCGGGCATGCCGCCGCTGGGAGTAGCATCGAACGTCACCCAACCTGTGCCATCGATCCACGCCTCCGCCCACGCATGCGCGTCGCGTTGACGCACCACTGTCACTTCTGTTTGCGGCGATTCGTGGGCATAATAACCCGTCACGTAGCGCGCCGGGATGCCGATGCTGCGCAGCAAAAGGACGCTCGCCGCCGCGAAATACTGACAATGCCCGTCGCGCTTTTGGATGATGAAATTCGCGACCGGATCGCCCGGCCCGGGTTCGACGGTCAGGCTGTACGAATGGTTTTTGTTCAGATACTTGCGGATGGATTCCAGCTTTTCGTACGGCGAAGTCGTCCCCGCATCAAGCGCGTGACCAATCGCAACGACCCGCGGATCGATGTCCGGCGGTAGATCCAGGCATCGCGCCCGGACGCGTTCGGTCATGAGTTTCACGAGCGGCCCGGGGTGCGTTTCGTTGACTATGGAGATCTGATATGGCTCGTTTCCACGGAGAATGCTGGTCGCGTAAACCGCTCCGCCCCATTCCCTCGACCAATTCAAGTGGTACGTTTTCGCGTCCACGCCGTCCATGTGCAGCGGCAGGTACAGCACGGGTAAATTTTCGATCATCGACGTCAAGGTCAAACGTTGACCGCCGGGTCTTGCGCGAAGCAACGTGTCCGCGAATTCGCTGTGAGCAGAATCGATCGACGGAATCCACGCGCCCGTCGTTGCATAGGACTCAAACGTCATCCCGCGCATGTGTCGTTCGGCCAGCGTGCCTTCGATCTTGAACACGCGCTTTTGCGACAGCGGCAGATTGAACGACTTGCCGATCATTGGCCGTGCGTTGACATCGGAGAATTCCTTAACATTCGAGGGTCGCAGAATCGCAAGCAGCAGCCGCTCCAGCTCGCCGTGATGTTTGGAAATCGAGATCGACATTGCACAGCCGAGGATGATCGCCACAGCCATGACAGCCAGCCACGGACGACTGGCTCCGCTTGGATCATCCAAACGACTGCGCGACGCCCGCATCGAATAAACCAGCAGCATGATGAATGGCGGCGTGAAGTAGCGGATGTACTTTTCGTTGGATGTGCGTGACGCCAGCACGAACAATATCGCCGCCAAGAAAACAAGAATCGCCGTCCGCTGTTGACCGGTGGGAGGGCGCTGCCAATGCTGCAACGCTGCTTCCGCGACAAACCCCAGACTGAAAACGCGCGCAACGAAATTCATGTAAAAGGACGCGTTGATCCGTTCTGTCGTTGCGAGCGCAAACAAAAAAACCGCCAGAAACACGCCGATGCGCACGATCCAGATCGCCGGTTGCCCGCGTTCCAATCGCGCGTTAACCAGCAGCGAGACGAGAATCGCCACGGTTGCGAAAACGATAGGCGCGATCACCGCGATCGACATCGCTCCCCAGCCGAACGACGCCCTCCCCACCACTTCCGCGTTCATCGTGAGCGACAGCGCCGCAAACGCCAGCAGGACGCTGCTCGTGGCAGACCACGGGGGCGAGGACGGGGCGATCACGTTGGATGGCGCTGACGTCATGTGAATTCGATCGATCCCCGATCCGTTAGAGCGGTTTTCAAATGTCTGAAGACAAATCTGTTTGCGGCGGGCTGCGCGGTACTTCGTCTCCATCCATTTGAAAAACGCTCTAGAACATCCCAATCCCGGCTTTGACTTCAGCGCTCGTGACCTTGTGCACGGACCCCAGCCGCCCTTCGTCCGCGAACGGATCCAGCGTGCACGGCCCGTTGCGCACGACGATCACCTTCATCGCCGCGCCCAGATCGCGCAAGGTGTGCGCGAACTTTCGGCGCGTTTCGTTCCAGTCCGTGAAGATGCAGATCACCGACCCGATCGCGTCGATGCTGTCGCGAAGCTCCGGCTCAATCCCGTCAAAGCCGTCCTGCGTTCCGGATTGTACACACGCCAGAATATCCAGAATCTGTTCGATGAACGCCAGATGCCGCCCCGCTTGCAAGTGATACAGATTCGGTCCCGCCGCCAGGATGTCAACGACATACTCCATCCGCGCCAAATAATCGCCGATTGACGCGCACACCGAGATCGCGCTTTCGAATGCCTGCCGCTCGCTCGCGCTCGGATGAATCGGCAGTTGCGTGTCCAGCACCACGGCCACGCGCAGGAGATACTCCTCGCGGTACTCGCGGACGATCGGCTTATCCGATCGAGCCGTCGCGCGCCAGTCGATGTCCCGGATATTGTCGCCCGACCGATATTCGCGATTCCCGACGAACTCCACGGAGTCGCCGATCGTCGAAGCCAGTGCCAAGCCGCCCGGTTGATAGCGCCGGGTCGCCGGAATGTCCATCCGCAGCAGCGGTTCGAACCGCGGATACACCATCAGATGCTGCTCGCGTTCAAAGACCGTGAAACTCCGGTACATCCCAAAGGGAAAGTCCGTCTCCGCGCGAAACCCGTTCATCGAAAACGCCCCGCGATGCGAGCAGACCAACTGCAGGACCACCCGCGCGCGCGCTCCCCTCTTTAAAGAAGGCAACGGAACCCCGTCGCCCTCCAACGGATCGATCGACGCCGGCAGCCCATGCGGCAGCACGTGAAGATCATGCCCCCCGATACGCCCGAGCTGCTGAACCTCCACCTCCACCAGCATCGTCTCCCCAGCGAAGACGTGCTCGGCATGTCTCACCGTCAGCTTCACGCTCGGCCGGAAAAAGACCGGAGCCATCAGCGCCAGAAACCACAGCGTCATGACATAGCAGAAGGGTATGAACGCCTGCATCGACAGCGACGTTGACGCGTACGCGAACAAAAAGAGCGTCGGAATCAACATCCATCGCCCAGCCGATGTCAGCCGCCACGTGAACAGCCGCCACAGCGCCCGAGCCACGACGCTCCGAAAGAGCGAATGCCCCCGCGTGTCCTTGGCCGCAGAGAACGACGGCATCTCCACCGACTCCGAAAGCAGCCCCACCGGCTTCTTCTTCCGAGGTTCCCGCCGCCGTTCCTGCGGTCGCACATCAGGCTTGGAATTTGGCAATAGTCATCAGCCACAGAGTTTTACGTACCAAACAGAATGCCCAAACCCCGCCCAAAAGTAAAGCAGTTTCCCTCATTTACCGACGAACGGCCCGCTCACCCGTCCAGTCTCTCCCAATCCTCGTTCCCAAAGTTGCACATACGTGCACCACCCTCACCGTTCGCCTGCCCTCCCAAGCGTCA
>JANXLS010000139.1 GCA_025355035.1 Planctomycetota bacterium
CGACGCTTCGTCGCGCGCGTTCGACAAGGTGCTCGCGAAGCAGGCATTTGAGCGCCACAATGTTCGCACTCCAACGTGGATGTCGATCGACATGCCGCAATCGGTGATGCAAGCGAACGTTGAAAAGCTCTGCGACTTGAACCCGCCCATCGTGATCAAACCCGCGACGGGCGGATCGAGTCTCGGAGTGACCATCGTTCGCAGCGCCGACCAGATTGAAGCGGGCCTGCGCAAAGCCGCTGAATACGGCGACTGCGTTTTGATCGAGCGATTCATTAAAGGCCGCGAATTGACGGTCGGTGTCATTGGCGACGAAGCGTTGCCCGTCGCCGAGCTGAAATTGCCCGGCGAATTTTACGATTACGACGCGAAGTACAGTGACGAACGAACACGCATCATCTGTCCGGCGGAACTCGATCAGGACGTCGCGTCGCGCGTCCGTGCGTTGGGATTGCAGGCTCATCGGGCCCTCGGATGCCGGGACGTGTCGCGCACGGATATCATCCTCGACGAAAGCGGCATGATGTGGGTGCTTGAGGTCAACACAATCCCCGGCATGACGTCGCACAGCCTGCTCCCGCGAGCGGCGGCCGCGGTGGGAATCAACTTTACGGAACTGTGCGAAGGCTTGTTGCGACTCGCGGTTGAACGCGCGATGCGCCGCGCGGTAACCGCAGTTCCAGAAGCTGCATTTTGAACTCACTCGCGTTCGAAAATGAAATGAAACGTTTTTGCGATCAGCGGCTGAAAAGCCGCTGCTTGTCTTTAAACTCCGTTCACGACGAAAACCGTACTTTTGGCCGTGGCCTTCGTTGCGGGCTCTGTCAGATAGTTTTCAAATATCTTCCGTCGCCCGCGTCTCGGCCACGACCGAAATCCATCGGCCAAAAGCAAGGTTTTCGTCATGAACGGAGTTTAGCTGACACTGAAAAATGCCGAAGAATGAAAGCGGTACAAATAGAAAGGAACGGCATGGCACGAGGCAACGATTTGAATAACAAAAAGAAACCCGCGCGCGTCGCTGACGGACCGCGCGAGCCCGGCTTCGCGCGATCGGTGGGCGAAACAATGGGCGTATTGCTCCGCCCGCTTGTGCCGTTGACAACATTGATCGTCCTCTATGTCGGAATCTCGTATTTGCTCTGGCGACCGTTGAACGGCGAGTCCGGTGAATACGAATCCTCCGCCCAAGCTCTCCTCACCGAAAAAGCGATTCTCGCAGCGTTTGATGCGAATCAACGTCCGCCGTGGATGTCGAAGCCGGATTACATGCAGTTGAAAAGCGAAGGCGTCAAGGCATTAAAAAATCATTCTGTTTTTGACCCGAATTTGAGTCGCCGATTTGCCGTACTGTGCGAGAAAAACTCCTGGATCGAACGGGTGCGCGAAGTTCGGCTGCGTTACCCGGCGCAAATGGAATTGGAACTCGATTTCCGGAAGCCTGTCGCAAAACTGGATCGCGGAACTGTCGTGGATCGCCAGGGCTATGGACTGAACCTATCGAGTGATAGTCCACCGGCGCGCGATCTGCCCGTGCTGGTTGGCGTCTCCAGAAAAAATCCGGCGATCGGAAAATTGACGACGGAAAAAACTGTTGTCGATGCACTCGACTTGCTCTCCGTCGTTCGCGACACGCTGGCGAAAACACCGGGAAATCTGCGCGTGGCGAACGTTGAATTCAAGGATTCGATGTGGCGCATCGCGACCGATCGCGGACCGGTCATACTCTGGGGCGCGTTCACCGACGATCCGCCAATAGACGAACCGCGAACGCGCGAAAAGTCCGAACTGTTGCGCAGGCGGTTGTGCGAATGGAATCCGGCGCTTCTGGAATACGTGAAGGTCTACATCGGCCAAGCGCCGGTGAAATTGCGAGCACAAGTCGGAGCGCAGGAAATTACGACGCCTCCATCGCCCGCGCGTTCGTTGTAAAAAACGTGTTGGGTGAAGCCGGCAATGAATTTCAATCAGGATTTCAATAATAGAAAATGGTCAACGACATCATGCGAAATCGCAACAACCGATTATCGAGCGCGACGCAATCCCACGAACCGAGTTTGCTTGTCGCACTTGATGTGGGCAGCGCTCAAGTGGTCTGCGCCGTCGCGGATGTGGGCGGCCCCCGGCCGACAATCGCTGCGATTGAAACCGTAGCGAGTTACGGCATCCGTTGCGGAGAAATTGTCGATCTCGCCCGAGCGACGGAAACGATTCGCATCGCCATCGCTG
>JANXLS010000164.1 GCA_025355035.1 Planctomycetota bacterium
GCATAAGATTCGCAGTTGATGACAGAAACATCAAATTTTCATTCGATATTCTATTCGTTCGTTTGCCGAAGCTTATTACCCCGAGCTAATTGGGTGAATTCAGAAAACGCGGATTTATCGCTGGAAAATAGTGTCGAAACGACGTCGAGCGGGTTCTTGGATTCTAGCGAAATTGCAGCTATTCAATTGAAGCGGAAGTGCACGAATATCCGTCCGAAGTTTTTGCTGTCTTTTTCGACGCGGTGGTACAGCTTTTTGATGTGGCCCTGATTCAGGAATTTAATGACGCGTTCTTTCAATACGCCGCTGCCTTTTCCGGGAATGATTTCAACGAGCGCGATTTTCTTTTGGACCGCTTCGTTGATGACGCGAGTCAGCTCATCTTCGATCCGATCGCCTTTGTTGAAAATGTCATGGAGATCCAACTTCAATTTTGCCATATCGGTTCTTTCCGCGTTGAGCCGCAATCGGCGCTATTTCTTGACCCTGCTAGTCCGTCCTGTATGCTATCAGGCCTATTATGCCAAGTCTTGAGATGCTTTTCTATTACATCGTGCTGGCCATTTGCTCCGTGCCTGCTCTGGTGCTGGTTGCCTTTGTGCTTGTTGCACTGGCGACGGTTCTGATTACCCCCGGCGTTATCGGTGCCATTTTGACCGACTTGCGCGCGATTCGGGAGCGTGATCCGGCTGCGGAAGGCTGGATCGCGTGCATCTGCTATCCGGGCTGGTGGGCGCTGAACATTCACCGCCTCGCCGCGCATCCTTTATATAAGATCGGTCTGCGAACGCCCGCGCGGTTGTTTAATTTTGTCGCGCGCTTTTTATCCGGCTGCGACATTCATCCCGGCGCTGTCTTCGGGCGCGGCGTCTTCATCGATCACGCGCACGGCGTCGTCATCGGAGAAACAGCCATCATCGGCAACAATGTCACGATGCTGCATCAAGTCACGCTGGGAGGTACGGGCAAACAAAGCGGCCGTCGCCATCCGACGATTGAAGAAGGCGTGTTACTCGGCGTCGGAGCGAAAGTGCTTGGCAACATCGTGATTGGAAAAAATTCGAAGATCGGCGCGGGATCGGTTGTCGTCCACACCGTCCCGACGGATTCGACAGTGGTTGGAATTCCGGGGCGCGTTGTGGCGTCTGGCGGACAGCGCGTTCCGTCGCAGCAGCTCGATCAAACCAGCCTGCCCGATCCATTAATCGAACGCATTCGGCAGCACGTTCACGACGAAGTCAAACGCATGGAAGAAAAGATGCGCAAGGAAAAAGAGAAGCTGTCGTCCGGTGGAAGTTCCGTCACTGCCCCATCAACCGACGTGCTCGTCGAAATCTGCGATCACAAGCGCGAAGAGGTCGATGCGATTCAAACGGTTCGACCGCTGCACATGCTTCGCGCGATGCCGACGCGCCGCTGCGATCTGCGCAGTTTCTCCCGGGCATTGCGAGCGCCGGGAATGTCGTTGATCGCCGAAATTAAAAAAGCCAGCCCGTCAGGCGGACTGTTGCGAGCCGATTTCAATCCGGCTTTGATCGCCGAGACTTACTTTCTGAATGGTGCCTCGGCGCTGTCGGTGTTGACTAACGAAAAATATTTCCAGGGTTCGCTGGAGTACGTTGCTCAGGCCCGGGCCGCTGCGAACATCCCGATTCTGCGCAAGGAATTCATCGTTGACGAGTATCAGATTATCGAAGCGGAACGCTATGGAGCCGACGCGATTTTATTGATTGCCGCCTGCCTCGACGAAATACGGTTGCGCGATTATCGCGAGACGGCGGAAGGCGAGGGATTGGACGTGCTGGTTGAAGTCCACGACGAATCCGAGTTGGAGATGGCGCTGAAGAGCGGCGCGAGCATCGTCGGGATCAACAATCGCAACCTGAAGACGCTCGAAACGAATCTCGAAACGACGTTCAAACTGCTCGCGAAATTGTCCAAACTCGAACGCGAAAATCTGATTCTGGTCAGCGAATCGGGGATCAAAACGCATGCGGACATCGTACGCTTGGGCGACGCCGGTGTGAACGCGGTGTTGATCGGCGAGACGTTTATGCGCTCGCCGGATATTGGGGCGAAAGTGCGGGAAGTCATGGGATTTAATCCCGCGCTGGATTACTCGATTTAAAGCTCGTTTTGAAGTGCAACCAACGGTTTGTCATTTTTCATTTGGCAATTGTGATTTGATATTTGTCATTTGAACAGCCGCCGGGAGCCGATAGAACTCGCACAGGCAACGCAGCACGGTTCGAGTCGTTTAAATGACACATACCCAATGACAAATCACACATGACAAATGGCCGTTCGACTTCAAAACGAATCCTTTTTCTCGACCCATTCGCAGGCTTGTCGGGCGACATGTTTGTGGGGGCGTTGCTGGATCTCGGCGTGGATCTGGCGCGATTGGCCCATGAGATTTCGAAGCTTGAACTCGGCGGGTATCATCTCAGCTCCAAGCGCGTGTTTCGCGGGGCGATGAGTGCGATCAAATTCGATGTCGAAATCGCGGGCGAACTTCAGGCGCAATTTGATGCGACGGCGTCGGATGTTCAGAAATCGGCGGCGGGTGAAGTGCACTCGCACGGACACGAACACAGCGGGCCTGATCATTCGCATTCGCACAGCGACGAGGGCGGAACGGCGGCATCTTCTCCGCGTCGGAATTTTCGTGAGATCAAAGCGTTGATTCAAAACTCGAAACTGAGTGATCGTGTGAAGACGACGAGCGTCGCGGCGTTTCAGAAACTCGCTGAGGCTGAGGGGTGCATCCACAACATGCCGCCGGACGACGTGGCATTTCATGAGGTGGGCGCGATCGACAGCATCATCGATTTCGTGGCTGTGTGCGCGGGATTGGAAATGCTGGGCGTCGATGAAGTCTGGTGTGGACCGATTGCGCTGGGGCGCGGCGGGTTTGTGAAATGCGATCATGGGCTGATGCCGGTGCCTGCGCCAGCGACGCTGGAGATTGTGAAAGGCATGCCGCTGCGCGACACGCCTGTGGAGAAGGAATTGACGACGCCGACGGGTGCCGCGCTGGTTGCAGCGCTGGCGACGAACTTCTGCACTGTCCCGGCGCTGCTCTCGGGGAAGATTGGATACGGTGCCGGCTCGCGCGAAAAACAGGCGGTGCCGAATGTGTTGCGCGCGCTCCTTGGAGACGTGGAATCGCCCGAACAATTTGGCGACGAAATTGTAGAGCTGCGCGCAAACATCGACGATGCTTCGCCTGAAACGCTGGGGTATTTGATGGAGCAACTCTTCGCGGCCGGTGCGCTCGATGTTTTCTTTACGCCGATTCAGATGAAGAAGAATCGACCGGCCACGCTGGTGACGGCGCTGGGCGAATCGAAACTGCTCGGAGCACTCGCGGATGTTTTCTTCAACGAATCGTCTACGTTTGGAGTGCGTTACGAAACGCTCAAACGGTTCACGCTCGAACGGGAATTTGTTGAAGTCGAAACGCGTTTTGGAAACGTGCGCGTGAAGATTGGGCGGCGGAATGGCGCGGTATGTTCGGTGCATCCGGAGTTTGACGAATGCCGGGCGCTTGCGCAGAAGAGAGGTGCAGCGTTGCGCGAGGTTGTCGCGGCGGCAGCGGACGCGGCACGGCGTGTATGACGTTGTGCGCTGCACTTATTGGCCCGCGCATAGCTAAAGTTTCACGCTTCCCCCTCACCCCGCGCAGGAGTACATGCGGCGGCTCGCGAAAGCTCGCTGTAACTTTAGCCATGCGCTGGTCGACAGATGGGCCAATTGGGCGATCTCGTGTGCTTTAAAAACCATCCGAACAGTTCCGTGCCGCGATAGGTTCGTGTCCAGACGTCGTGAAGTGCGAGTGGGTAGATTGTGAACTTCGCGACGTTGCCGACTTGGCGCAGAATTTCGATCATGCGGCGGGATTCGTCGAGCGGCACGACGGGATCGAGTTCGCCGTGGAAGACCCAGATCGGCAGGGTTGTCAGCGTCCATGCCCACAGACCGGCGGCGCGGCCGCAGATGGGTGCGATCGCGGCGAAGCGGTTGGGTTCGTGCGCGGCCAAACTCCATGTTCCGTATCCGCCCATGCTCGCGCCGGTGACGTAGACGCGATCGGGATCGACGTTGTACTTCCCGCCGATTTCATCGAGCAGAGCGAACAACACGTCGTTGCGCCAGAACTCATTCTCCGGGCATTGCGGCGAGACGACGATGAACGGGAATTTCGGATTGCGGATGCACACGCGACACAGGCCGAAGGTGCGGACTTTTTGGAGATCGTCTCCCCGCTCCCCCGCCCCGTGCAGATGGAGAATCAATGGCCAGCGGTCGGTTGAATCCCGGTACCCGTCGGGAAGATGCAGCAGGTACTGTATCTCGACATTCTTCGAGATCGGCCGGACGAGGCGATAGGGCGAAGTGGGCATGAGCAGGCGCTAACTGACGATTCGGTTCAGGTACGGAATGCGCAACACGATCAACGTGAAAATCGCGCTGGGAACGTAGACCATCGCCGAGATCAGCGGGATGCCGATCAGGATAAGCGTGTTCGCTGAATGAAAATTGGCTGCGTTTTTGTAAACGTTTTGAAGCGACGCATCCCAACCGTTTACAAAAAGTAGTTCGCGAAACAACGGATGGACGAGGTAGATTCCAAGCGTCGCCGGTCCGAGCCAATGGGAGATGAATTTACTGATTCGCGTCGCCTGCCAATTGGCGTCGAAGGTGTTGACGAAGATCAACCAGACCGAAATGCCCAGAGCAATGCGAACGGGGCTGACGAAATCGTAGAGGAGATAGCCGAGCGACGGATACAACGGCTTCTCGCCGAAGGTTTGGACGAGCAGCGTCGTGCCGCCCGTCAATAAAAGGACGCAGGAAATCGCCAGGCACCAGCAACCGATCAACGCGCGCTTCGTCAATTTTTTATCGCGCAGTAAATAGCCCGCGAGGTAGAAACCGATGAACGGAACGAAGCGGATGAAGGCGCTTTCTTCGGTGCCCATGAATCCATCGGAGATTGAATTCGCGCAGGCGAAGCCAAGACACAAGACCACTGTGAGCGTCACGATCTGTTTGGACGCGTGTTGCAGGAAGATGCGGAACATCGGCGTGAAGGCGTAGAGACCGGCGATGCGGAAGATGAAATGGAGATGCGCATAGGGTTTTCCCAGCACCAATTCGCGCCAGATATTGACGTCCTTATTCATTTCGTGCGGCTTCAGATAATATTGAGTGAAGAGCATGAAAAAGGCGGTCCAGACGACAATTGGCACACCCAATCGTGCGAGGCGTTTGGAGTAGAACTTGGTCGGTGGTTCCGAACGCGCCGGATCGAGGAGCAGCGCGCCGCTGAGCATGATGTAGACCGGCACGGCCCAGCGTGAGGCGGAATTAAAAAAGTTGCAGGCGTTGAAATGCAGCGGCGCATGCACACTCAGACCAAACATACTGTATTGAACTGTATCGCAGACGTGGCCGACGACAACGGCGATGGTGCCCAGCACACGGGCGACGTCGCCGTAGGGCATGTAGCGCGGTTTTTCACGGGAAACGCTGGCAGCGTGACTCGCGGCCGGAGCCGATGCGATGGCTCTGCGCGAAACGGATCGGGAAACGGTCGATGGCGGATTTTTTACTCCGAGACTCAAAGGAATTCCTTTCGTTCGGTCAATTCTTTTTGCAGTAAGTTAAAAAGGGACCCTACGGTAACCATTCATTTCCGCCAAAGTTACTCGGAATTTTTTAATTTTGCGCTGACCCTTTTTGATTCTGCCGGTATAGCATAGAGATCGCAAAAATAAAGGGGCGCGCCATGAAAAAAGTCTGGATCCATTCCATCGCCGTTACGGCAGCCGCCATGTTTGCGCTGGCTATGAATGAAGCATTCGCCAAGGACCCGCGTTCGACGACTGCGTCGAGTTTGTTGCCGACGATCTGTGCCACGGCGAATTCGTTGACGCCGCCGCCTAAAGAGTGGGCGATGTTTCCGCAGGATGAACCGCCGGCAGCCGCGCCGCAAAAAGGTCAGAATCCGGCTCAGCCGAACAATGCGGCTACGCCGAACGCGCCGGGCACGTCCACGACGGGCGGTGCTGCGACGGGATCGCTTGTCTCCGTCGCGAATACGCACTCCACTCATCAGCGCGAATTGCCGATCTTCTGGCTGCTGATGACGGGCACGCTGAGCCTTGGGGCGTTTGTTGCGTGTGGCAGTTTGATTCTGCGCAAAGGTGCGGAGGCGGAAGATATTCCGGTCATTTCGGAATTGCAGGAAGTGACGGTTTGAATGCGATGAGGTCTTCGACATGAAAGCAGTTCAGATAAGTCGGGACGCCAGCGGCAATGGGGCGTCCCGAATTATTTGATTGTGAAAATGGTGTGAAAGCGGTCTGAGTAGAGCCTGTCGCACAAACCCGCTCTTCATTCGCGACTTGACAGCCGAGTATACTATCGGTCGGGGGCATTTCGGGATAGCGCATGAACTACAATTTCAAGCCGTGTGACCGGAGCCAGATGCTGCTGCTGGCTCCCAGCATCGACGAGTGGTTGCCGGACGGACATCTCGCGCGTTTTATCGTCGACGCTGTCAAACAATTCGACCTCGCCGAGTTCTTGGGCGCGTATCGCAGCGATGGCGTGGGACAGGCCAG
>JANXLS010000181.1 GCA_025355035.1 Planctomycetota bacterium
AAGCGCTTTAAAGAAAAAGGGCAGTACCTGCGCAGTTTCGTCGAAGACGGCTCGATCTTCATCGACATCATGATGAACGTCGGCATCATTTTTTACGCATCGAAACGCCTGCGCAAACGCGGCAACAAAAAAGATTCGAACGAACTTCTGCGCATCGCCAACGCGCATTGCCAGACGACGCTCCGATCACTGATTCGCGGCGACGGTTCGACCGCGCACGAAGGTTTGTTCAATCTTGACACGGGCGAATTTTTGCGCCAATCGACGCACCAAGGCTTCCGCGGCGATTCGTGCTGGTCCCGCGGATTGGCGTGGGCACTGTATGGATTCTGCACCGCTTACAATTTCACCGGCAACACCGATTATTTGAACGCCAGTGAAATGTGCGCTCGCTTCTACATTCGCCACACGCCCGACAACGGCGTGCCCCCGTGGGATTACAACGCGGACACGGAAGAGTCCTTGGCGCTCGTCGATTCGTCCGCAGCCGCGATCGCGGCGTCCGGACTGTACGATCTGTCATTGGTTTCGCCGTCGTTCGAACACCGCTATCTCTACCGTCAATACTTCCGTAAAATTATGGGCACACTCTGCACGAGCCAGTTCATGAGCCGCGATTCGAATTGCGAAGGCATCCTGCGCCACGGCGTCTACCATATCCACAAAAACCTGGGCGTCGATGAGAGCGTGATGTGGGGCGAATACTTCTTTGTCGAAGCCCTCTCCAAAGCGCTCGCCGAACAACGATCGTAACCCCGGTTCAAGGGTTCAAACCGCAGCTCGTGCATCCTCTTCAGAGGTTGATTTTTAACAAAATACATTTCTCTGAATGAGCGACCGCACTCTTGCGGCGGTTTTGTTTTTCCCCTGATTGACAGAACCCGCGCGGTCCATACAATCTGTGTTTTGAATCTTTTTGCGATGGGGGCACGAATTGAACGACGTGGGGGCAAAAGCGTCTGGCGACGATCCGTCATTGGAATTGCCGCTGGGCGCGTTCGTCAAGAACCTGGAACCGTACGAGCGGGTTTTGGTCGATCTCAAAGATTTGCTCTATGAGGGATCGTGGGAACGCGTCGCGGCGGATCTGCGCGCCGCGCGCGAAAATAAACCCTACATCTACAGGCTCTCGAACGCCGTAGAACGTGATTTGAGGGCGATTGAG
Organism: Planctomycetota bacterium; assembly: GCA_025355035.1. Classification (GTDB taxonomy): domain Bacteria; phylum Planctomycetota; class SZUA-567; order H5-PLA8; family H5-PLA8; genus JANXLS01. The sequence goes on from JANXLS010000181.1 coordinate 1,166, forward strand.
CGCATGCAGGCGTACGAAACCAGACATCACATCAATCTGTCCCTTGTGTTAAAACAGAAATAAGGGCCTGTAATGAAATAAGCTTTACAAGATTGCGCCGTAATTTTGATTTATTCGAGCCGGGGCCGAAGGAAGATATTCGAGGAATCTCCGACTGAGGACCCGGTGAAGAAGAAATCAAAAAGGACAAGCAAGATTGTAAAGGTTATTTCATTACAGGGCTAAGTAGAAACAATCGTAAAATGACGAACAGAGCGCGGCTCTGTTCAGCGTTTAAAATGGCCGGCATTAAATTGGATGCGCACAAGCATGAAATTCAATCAGGTTCGGGCGGGTGGATGGGTTGCGTTGGCGTTCGCGTTGACGCTGGCATGCAGCAGCGGTGTTCGCGCGGAAGGCCTTTACTCCGGCGACTTGCCCGCCCCCAGCGGTATGGAAGTTGAGTGGCAATCCGTACCGGGCGGCGGCGGAACCGCCATCAAAGCGTGGGTGCGAGAAGACTTGATCTTGATCGAAACCGACAAGCACAACCTTGTCGCCGTGCGCCGCGCGGACGGCTACCACCTGTGGCATTGCTTCCTCGAAACGGACATCCGTTTTTCCCCGTCCGTCAGCCGTACCAACGTTCTCGTCAACGTGAACAATTACCTCATCGCGATCGACAAACGCAGTGGCAGCATCCGCTGGAAACTCGCCGCCGATTTCATCATGAGCGCCGCTCCGCTGCTCGTCGATCCCCCGCTTTACCCGAAGGAATACACGAAGGAATGGATGAACCTTGAAACGATCGTTGTGCCGGGATGGGATTCGCGCATGCATTGTTTCTGGAGCCGCGGCCACATGTCGACACTGATCAAAGGCATCCGCCCGGGCGAAGACGTCATTGCTCCAAGCTTCGATCTCTTCAAGCAATGGTTGAAAGCGAACAAGGGCGGAGCGTTTAATCTCTTCCCTACCAAATTGCGTGACGACGTGTTGTATTACACCGCTGAAAATGGCCTCATCAGCGCCGTGAATCTCAATGGCGACGAGCAGGAACCGTATTACATGATGGGCAACGCCTGCACCGAATTGACCGTCACGTCATCCAGTATTTTCGTCGGCGCGCGCGATTCGTACGTGTATTGTCTCGACCGCTTGTTGATGAAAAAGAAGTGGACGTTCGCGCCAGGCAAACTGGCCAAAGCCACCATCTTCGCCGACGAACCCGCGACTCCGTTGGTCTACATTCCGCTCGAAGACGGTACCATTCAAGCCGTCCGCGTGATCCCTTCCAGACCCGCGCGCAAAAACGAATTCGAAACGCCCGAACGCTTCACCGAATCGTGGATCACGAAGGGCGACGGGATCGTGACCGCCGGACCGAAGTACGTCTACATCGGCAATGGAATTGTCGGCGACCGCGCCTTCAAGAGCGTCTCGGCGGTAGACAAAGAAACGGGCAAAACAGTCTGGACCGACAGCTCGGGTGGAATGTATTTGGAATACGTGAACAACTGGAGTAATAGAACTTCCGGTGCGCGTTTGTACACCGTGTCATCCGACGGAAAAGTGATCAGCTACAAAGAAAAGCGCCGCGACACCGCAGAGGTCGTGGTGAAGAAGCCCAAGGAATCCGAAGCGGACAGCGAAAAGCCGATCATACTGAAAAAGAAGGAAGAAGCCTCCCCCGCCGACCCAGCCAAACCCGACGAAAAGAAGCCCGAAGAGAAAAAACCGGAAGAAGCCAAGCCCGACGCGCCCGCGAAACCCGCAGAAGAAAAGAAGGCGGATGCGCCCGCAAAGCCAGAAGAAAAGAAGCCAGAAGAGAAGAAGTAGAGCGCACCGAATCGAACACCATTCTGTCTTATTCCAAGGGCCGTCATCGGCCCTTGTCCTCGTTAAATGAAACCCGCTCTCAACGCTAAATCTGATTTGTGCACGGCCATGGAAACCGACGGTTTCGCCATAGTTACAAATGGATTACCCGAGGTCGAATGCGCACGAGTGCTCGCGGCGCTGGACCTGATTCCACGCGGACGAGGACGGGGTGGAATTCGACATCTGCTGGACGTACCGGAAGTCGCATCGCTCGCCGCTCTTCCGAGCATTCGTGGCCCTATCGTAGAAGTACTCGGATCGTCCGCGTTTGCGTTCAAAGCAACGCTTTTCGAAAAGACCGCCGCCGCGAATTGGTACGTTGGCTGGCATCAGGATCTCACGATTCCCATTGCTCAAAAAATTGACGTTCCAGGATTCACGCGCTGGACCGAAAAAGACGGCGTCGTTCACGCGCAACCGCCAGTGGGTGTGTTGGAAAATGTGTTGACCGTGCGCGTCAATCTGGACGCCGCAACCGAAGTAAACGGTTCGCTGGTCGTACTCCCGGGCAGCCACCGATTGGGGTTTCTTTCTGACGACAAAATCGACTGCTTTCAAAAAACTTCGGCCTCGGTTCGATGTCTGACACCCGCAGGCGGATTGGTTTTCATGCGCCCACTGCTGCTTCACTCATCAGCAAAAACCAACGGCGAACAGATTCGACGCGTACTGCATTTCGAATTCACTTCAGTGGAGTTGCCGGGCGACCTGGCGTGGCATCGGCGTGTTTGATTCCCTTTGCGTCGCTTCGATTGCCTGTTTCGAAGTCATCCGCAATTAGGTAAATACCGGTGTAGGTAACGATCATTGTTGCGATTGGAAGTCCGATCCATCGCGCGTGCGAGTGTCAGACCAAACGGTTTCAATTTCAATTGCTTGGACATTTTTATGCGAAACAGACATGTCTTTTTATTTCTCCTAAGCATCCTTTCGTCCCGGCTATTCTCGGCCGACATCGCCTCAGGCCTCGCTCCACAAGATGCCGCAAAAGCGATGAAAGTGCCCGACGGCTTCAACGTCTCGCTCATCGCCGGCGAACCGGATCTTGTGCAACCGGCCGCGTTTGAATTCGATGATCGCGGGCGATTGTGGGTCGCTGAATTCATTTCGTATCCGGTTTGGAAAGCAAACGGGCAGGACCGCATATTGATTTTCGAAGACACCCAGCACAGCGGCCATTTCGACAAGCGCACCGTTTTTTGGGACAAAGGAAATTACCTCTCCGGGTTCGCGCTCGGATTCGGCGGAGTGTGGGTCTGTTGTGCGCCGAATTTATTCTTCATTCCGTTGCATGACGACGACACGCCTGGCGAGCCGCAGGTGGTGCTCGACGGATGGGGCACAGGCGGAAAACACAACGTCGTCAATTCGCTGACATGGGGACCCGATGGCTGGCTGTATGGTTGCAGCGGCATCACCGGGCCGGGGCGCGTCGGCAAACCAGGCACTCCCGACGCCGAACGCGTCGATATCAACTGCGGCGTGTGGCGTTACCATCCGACGAAAAAAATCTTCGAAACCGTGCTGCACGGCACCACCAATCCTTGGGGCATCGACTACGACGACTGGGGCCAGATGTTCATCTGCAACACCGTCATCGGTCATCTCTGGCATGTTATCCCCGGCATGCACACGCAGCGCATGTTTGGATCGGACTACAATCAATATGTGTACGATTTGCTGCCGATGTGCGCGGATCACATTCATTGGGCGGGCGGAAGTTGGACCAGTTCGCGCGGCGGGAAAGGTGTTCACGACGCGACCGGCGGCGGACATTCACACTGCGGCGCGATGATTTATTCCGGCGACAATTGGCCGGATGTGTATCGCAACACTTTCTTCACGATCAACACGCACGGCAACCGCATCAACAACGATATCTTGAAGCGCAAAGGTTCCGGATACGTTGCGACCCACGGCGCGGATATTTTGTTTGCGAACGACGAACTGTTCCGCGGCACGACCATCAAATCCGCGCCCGACGGCAGCGTCTTTTTCGCGGATTGGAATCAGGGCGGCGAATGCCATTCCGGCGATTTGAAATCAACCGGCCGCATTTTCAGGATGGCCTATGGAACGCCGAAACCATGGAGCCGCGATATTTCAAAGTTGTCCGACGAAGAACTCGTTCAACTTCAGTTGCACAAGAACGAGTGGTTCGTGCGCCACGCTCGGCGCGTTTTACAAGAGCGTGCTGCGGCGAAAACGCTGAAGCCCGAAGCGGTTGCTGCGTTGATGAAGGTGTACGATGAAAACACGGATGTGCCGCGAAAGCTGCGGGCGCTGTGGGCGCTTCACGCGATCGACGCGGCCAGCGAACCGTTTGTGCTCAAACAGCTGGATCACCCCGACGAAAACATTCGATGCTGGGCGGTTCGGTTGCTCGTTGATTTCGGAAAGCCGATCAACGAAGCGACCGTTAAATTTGAGAAGATGGCGAAGGACGATCCGTCATCCATGGTTCGGTTGCATCTCGCTTCGGCGTGTCAGAAATTGCCGGAAGAATTCAACGCGCCCTTGGGTTGCGCGTCCCGGGCGAACATCCTCGCGAAGCTGCTGACTCACGCAGAAGACGCGTCCGATCCGACGCTGCCCCTGATGTACTGGTACGCACTCGAACCGCTGATTGCAAAAAAACCGACGCGCGCGCCGTTGATTGGTTTGCGCGGACAAATTCCGCTCGTCCGCGAATTCACTGCGCGACGCGCGACGGAATCGGCAATTGGCAGCGGCGTCGACGTGTTGACATTCGCTGTTGAAGACGCCGCGAAAGCCGCGGGTGGCGATGCGAAATCGGCGGCGGAAATGGAAGCGCGACAAGCGGGTGTGTTGAACGGAATTCTCGCGGCTCTAAAAGGTCAGCACGATGTAAAACCTCCGTTCTCTTGGAAAACGCTGAGCGCAAAATTGGATGCCAGCCCGAATTCGCAGGTCCGAAATCTAGCGTTGAAACTCGCATTCGTTTTCGGCGATCCAGCCGCCATTGAAAAATCGATCGCCATCGCTTCGAACGCAAAAGAGGCGCAACCGGCTCGCGTCGATGCGCTCGAATTGCTCGTCCAAACTCACACGGAAAAAGCCGCCCCACTGCTGCTCGACGTGTTGAAGGAGCCGGAACTGCGCGGAATTGCGCTCCGAGGACTGGCGGTTTTCGATCATCCCCAAACCGGCGAAGCGATTCTCGCTGTCTATCCGCAGCTCTCGATTCCTGAAAAAAACGACGCGCTCTACACGTTGGGCGCTCGCCCCGCCAATGCGCGGGCGTTACTTGAAGCGCTCAAGAACAAGAGCGTCGCGAAGGAAGATTTGAACGCGTTCACGCTGCGCTACTTGGAAAACGCGAACGTCCCTGAACTGAATCAATGGATTAAAGCGAATTGGGGTGGCATGAAGCAGACGCCTGAATCGCTCAAAACCAGCATCACGAAGTACACGAAGATCGTTCAAGAGGCCGGACCTCAAGCGTCGGACATCAAGCGCGGGCACGAGGTCTTCAAGAAGACGTGTTTCGCCTGCCACACGCTCTTTGGCGAGGGCGGAAAAGTCGGGCCGGATTTGACGGGTTCCGGTCGGGCGAACCTCGACTACCTCATGCTCAACGTCGTCGACCCCAACGCGCTTGTTGCGAACGAATACATGGTGAATGTGATCAAGACTAAAGACGGTCGCACGCTCACCGGCATCGTCCGCAATGACCGCGATAAAACACTCGACGTGATCACGCCGAACGAAACAATCACGCTGCAAAAAAGCGATGTGCTTTCGAAAAAACGCATCGAAACGTCAATGATGCCCGAAGGAATTTTGGACGCGTTGAAAGAACAGGAAGTCATCGATCTCGTGTCGTTCCTGCGCAGCGACGGCGTGAAATAATCAAGCAGCGTCGCAGCCGATGCCAGGGCGATCGTTCAGAATTAACTTTGCTTTCCGGTCCAGTTTCACGCTCGTAAACGGATCGTCGGCGATCAACACATTTCCGTCGAGGTCCGCGTAATCAGCCAGTGGCGACAGTTGCGCTGCCGCACCAATCAGGACACTCGATTCGATCATGCACCCCAGCATGATCTTCAAACCGGACCCGCGCGCGATGTGGATCATCTTGAGCGCCTCGCGCAAGCCGCCACATTTGACAAGCTTGATGTTGATCCCATCCACGCAACCGGCCAGCGCCGGGACGTCGGCGGGGACGAGGCTGGATTCGTCGGTCATCAGCGATACGCCGATCGAGTTCTTGATTTTCTTCAATGCTGCATTGTTCCCCGCAGGGATCGGTTGCTCCAGGAATTCGATGCCGAGCGCTTCGAGCGTCTTCGCTTTTTGAATCGTCTCTTTCACGGTCCAACCGCAATTCGCATCGACACGCAGCAGTTTCTTCGGAGTCAGTTTTCGGACTTCGCGCAGAATCTCCATATCGTTCGCGACGCCCAATTTGATCTTCAGCACCGGATATTTCTGCGCTTCAGCCACTTTCGCGACAACTTTTTCCATCGAATCGATACCGATGGTGAACGACGTCTGCGGCGTTTTTTTCGGATCGAGCCCCAACCATTTCCACAGTGGCAGTTTCATCTTTTTTCCGAGCAGATCGTACAGTGCGATGTCCACCGCTGCAATGGCGCTCGGTTCGTTGGGAAAGCGCGCGCGCAAATCAGCGAGGATCGTTTCAAGTTCAAACGGATCGCGCTTCGCGATGCGCTTGGCAATCGCATTCAGGGCGCGGATGCAGCTCTCCTGCGTCTGGTTGTAAAGTCTGATGGGCGACGCTTCGCCGCGTCCCACTAGGTCGCCATCGCGGATTTCCACGAGCACGTTTCGAGCGATGTGCTGAGTGGAACGCGACGTCGAGAAGGCGTGACGGAGAGTAAGATTCAGGGGGGATGCGGTGAGTTGCATGGTGATCCTCGGTTCAATGTTCTAAGGGCCTGTAAAATAATAAACTGAAGAAGTCCGCCGCGTATTTCGGCTTGGGTCGAGGCGGACGCGAAGAAAGATATACGAGTGTATCTCTGACTGAGCGTTCGACGAAGAGCCAGGCCGAAAGACGCAAGCAATTCTTCAGTTTATTATTTTACAGGCCCTAAGGGTGGCCCATTCCCAACGGGATGGGTGCCGCAGGCACAAGAAATCCCTCCCGAGACTCACGCATTGGGTTTAGGCGTGAGTCTTGGGAGGGATTTCTTATTCGCTTCGCTCACCCGCCTTTTCGACGCGGGCCACCCTTTGAGAAGTAAAATTATTTTTTAATCGCGAGCGCCGCTTCCACCGCGACCGCCAATTTCGACGATCCCTGTCGTATCGGATCGCAGGCCGGCAGGCCCGTTTCGCGCTCAATTGCTCTGATGACGTTATCGGCTTCCGCCGCGTCGAGGTCCACTGTATTCAGCGCGATGGCCGCTACTTTCGCGGGATGAATCGGAGCCATGAGCGCTTCGCACAGAGCGATTCCCTGCGCGATCGGCGGGAGCGGGAAGTTGCCGTAGTGCCAGACTTCTTTGCGCGACGGCTGATGAACAAAGACCATCGTGTGCGGCATCGCGCCATGCAGCAGACCGACCGTCACGCCGCTGTACGCCGGATGGTAAACGCTGCCCTGGCCTTCGACGATGACAATCTCGCGGTCGCGACGTTCGTAACACAACCGCTCGGCCGCGCCGTTGACATAATCGCTGATCACGTGATCGACCGCTATGCCGCTGCCTTGGATCAGGATGCCAGTCTGCCCCGTTGCCGCCCAATCGCAGTCCCATCCTCGCGCACAAAGCGCTTTGGAAAGTTCGAGCGCCGTCAGCATTTTTCCAACGCTGCAATCCGAACCGACAATCGACACGCGGCGCTGTTTCAATCCGCGCAACAGATCCTGCGCGACACCCAAATCCGGCGGTGCCGTGCGAACGTCGCGAATCTGCACCCGATGCGTTTTCGCAGCAGCGGCGAATTCCCGATCGTCGCCCAAAATATGATGCAACCCGCTGACTACATCCAGCCCCGCGCGAATCGACGCGAGCACAATCGCGCGCCACGCGTCGGGCAATCGCCCGCCGACTGGAGCGATGCCGATCACGAGTTGCGTCGGCGCAAACTCGAGTCCTTCTTCAACGGACGATACGATGGGAACATTCGCGCCAACGGAGAGAAATGATTCGAGCGGATGGCCGCTCTTCGCCGCCACGGAATCAAGAACACAAACGACTTCATCCGGACAATAGCGCACAAGACACGTGGCCGTCTTCGCTGTGAAGACACCGAGTTGGCCTTCAGTGAGGATCATCATTCTGCGTCTGGCGGCGGTCATAGAATAGGTCCAATTTCGACACTACGGTTTCCCAATCCCGTAATACGCAAATCCCTGTTCGCGCAGATAGGACGGTTTGTAAATGTTGCGACCGTCGAAGACGGCATGCGCGCGCATCGCAGTTTTCACGCGGGACCAATCGGGTGAGCGGAATTCGTTCCATTCGGTGCAGAGCAACAGCGCGTCCGCTCCTGCAACGGCGTCGTAAGCGTTCGCAGCGAAGTGGATTTTGCCTTCGTGCGATTTCCGGACGTTGTTCATGCCTTCGGGATCGAACGCCCGGATCGTGGCTTTTTCAGCGAGCAATCGATCAATCAACACCAGCGCCGGTGCTTCACGAATGTCGTCGGTTCGCGGTTTGAACGCCAGGCCCCAGACGGCGATGGTTTTGCCTTGCAGCGATCCACTGAAGTGTTGCAGAATGCGCGGCATCAAAATCGATTTCTGGATTTCGTTCGCCGCTTCCGCAGCGTTGACGATCGACATGCCCACGCCGAACTGTTTGCCCGACGAAACCAGCGCGCGCGTGTCTTTCGGAAAACAGGAGCCGCCATAACCAATTCCCGGGAAGAGGAACGATGCGCCGATGCGCGCGTCTTTGCTCATGCCTTGACGAACGAGTTCGACATCCGCTCCTGTCTTTTCGCACAGTCGCGCGATCTCATTCATGAACGAAATCTTTGTCGCGAGGAAACCGTTTGCGGCATACTTGGTCAGCTCCGCCGATGCCGGGTCCATGCGCAGAATCGGCGCGCCAGTCCGAACAAACGGTTCGTACAACATGCTCAGCGTATTCCACGCATGATCATCGGTGACCCCCAACACGACGCGATCGGGACGCAGGAAATCTTCGACGGCGGTACCTTCTTTGAGGAACTCCGGATTCGATGCAACGCTGAACGCGCCTGCGTAATGTTTACGGATTTCAGCTTCAACCAGCGAACTTGTGCCGATGGGAACCGTGCTCTTCGAAACAATGACAGCCTGTTTTTTCAAACGCTTGGCGATCTCGCACGCGGCACTGAGAACATAGCGCGTATCCGCCGAACCATCTTCGCTGGGCGGTGTCGGCAGGCACAGAAAAATGGCGTCTGCGTTGGGAATGGCATCATCGTAGCTCGTTGTGAAATGCAGCCGGCCTTCGCGTATGCCGCGCGCGAAGAGGTCGTTCAAGCCGGGCTCGAAGATCGGCACTTCGCCTTTGGCCAAACGCGCGACCTTCGCCGTGTCGATGTCCAAGCCCGTAACATCGTTCCCCGATTCGGCGAAACACGTTCCAGCGACAAGCCCGACATATCCCGTCCCGACAATTGTGATGCGCATGGAAATAGACTCGTTTCAATTTTGGTGCAACAGCGGTCGCATGGATCAATGCGCCCCCTCTTGTTTGTTGTTGAGGTTACTTTATCTTGGCACAATAAACCTGAAGTGCCTGAACCCCATACCCGTTCTTCATGCTTTCGATGCCCGTCGCGGCCGCTTGTGCGCCGGCAATAGTCGTGATGCAGGGAATGTTGTGCGCAACCATCGCGGTCCGGATCTTCGCTTCGTCCGTATGATGGCCCTTTCCCGTTGGCGTGTTAATGACGAGCGTGATGTCGCCGTTCTTGACCAAATCGAGCATGTTCGGCCGGCCTTCGCTGATCTTCTTCACGCGTTCGGACGGGATGCCGTGGCGCGCGAATGTTTTATGGGTTCCGTCCGTCGTTACCAAGGTGAAGCCCAGCTGAACGAGTTGCTTGGCCAGCTGCACCGCGTCGCGCTTGTCGGAGTCACATACCGAGATGAAGATTTTGCCTTTCAGCGGCAGCGTTTGTCCAGCGGCCATCTGCGCTTTGGCGAACGCCCGGCCGAAGTCTGTGTCGATACCCATCACTTCGCCCGTCGAGCGCATTTCAGGCCCCAAGATCGTGTCGTTGCCAAGAAATTTGTTGAAGGGGAAGACCGATTCTTTCACGCTGATGTGTTCGGGAATCGGCGCGTAGGTCACGCCCTGCTCCTTTAACGAAACACCAGCCATGCACTTCGCCGCGATTTTCGCCCACGGCATGCCCGTCGCTTTGCTGACGAACGGCACCGTGCGACTCGCGCGCGGATTGACTTCAAGGATGTAGACCGCGCTGCCTTTGACGGCGTATTGAACGTTCATCAAGCCGCAGACTTTCAGATCGACGGCGAGCTTTTTCGTGATCGAATTGATCTGCGCAATCTGGCTGTCCGACAAACTGTGCGGCGGCAGCGCCATGGCGGCGTCACCGGAGTGCGTTCCGGCTTCTTCGATGTGTTCGAGCACGCCGGCGATCAGCACGTCTTTGCCGTCGCTGACCGCGTCCACGTCGACTTCGATCGCGTCTTCCAGGAACTTGTCGATCAACACCGGCGCTTCCGGCGCGGCTTCGAACGCGGCTTCGATGTAGCCGTCGAGCTTCGAGGGGTCGTGGCACTTCTCCATCGCGCGGCCACCCAGAACATAGCTCGGACGGACCAGCACAGGGAAGCCGATCTTCGCGGCCACGGCGCGCGCTTCCACAACAGTCGTGGCCGTGCCGCCGGGCGGTTGCATGAGATTCAAGCGTTCGACGAGCGCGTTGAAAAGCTTGCGGTCTTCCGCCGCTTCGATCGACGCAACGGACGTTCCGATGATGTTCACGCCTGCCTCGTACAGTCGGCGCGCGAGATTCAGCGGGGTCTGACCGCCGTATTGAACGATCACGCCGAACGGTTTGACGAGATCGTGGATGTTCATGACATCTTCGAACGTCAACGGCTCGAAAAAAAGAATGTCGGACGTGTCGTAATCGGTCGAAACTGTTTCGGGATTCGAATTGACCATGATCGATTCCACACCGATTTCTTTCATGGCAAACGCAGCATGACAACAACAGTAATCGAATTCGATGCCCTGCCCGATGCGGTTGGGCCCGCCGCCGAGGATCATGATTTTTTTCTTATCGCTGAGGCGCGGCTTGCATTCGTCTTCACCGTCGTACGACGAATAATAGTAGGGCGTGTACGCTTCAAATTCAGCGGCGCACGTGTCGACCAACTTGAATCCGGCAACGACACCCTTCTCTTTGCGATAGCTGCGGACGGCCAGTTCGTTCGTATTCCACAGCGTCG